>JAQGPB010000106.1 GCA_028293265.1 Pedosphaera sp.
GCGGGGTTGCTGCCGACCCAGTTCCAGGAATCGCCGCCATCAGCGCCGGCCTGGGCGCCAACGGGCAGCGCGTCATCAACCCAACTGGTGAAGTTGGTTACGACCATCGGGTTGGTGCCAGTGACCGGCGGGGGCGTGTTGCTCCCGGTCACCGGTGGTGGAGTGTTGGTGGTGGTTATTCCAGAACTGCCAACCGTGACGAATGCGCCCTGGCTGGGATTGAAATAAGTTCCGCTGGCGCTGGTTTCCAGCTTGATTGCGCGCACCATGTAAGCGACAGACGAAGCGTCCGACGAAGTGAAGCTCGTGCCCGTGATGGTGGCATTGTTCAGGCGCTTGAATGGTCCATTAGGATTGCTGGCGGAATAAACATTGTAGCCCACCACGGAATCCGGGGAGGCGGTCCAGCTCAAATTGACCCCGCTGGCGGTCGCGGTTGCCGCGAGCGCAGGGACCGGCGAAACCGTGTGCATGCGCAGGGTGGGATCACCCATCAATGCGATATGGATTTCTCCCGCCGCGCTGTTGACCTGATTTTGGTACAGGCCGCCCGGCGCGTTGTTCTGGGTCAGGCGCGCGCTGTAACCGATGGGCAGGCCCAGCGCCATGTGTTGGCAGAACCAATGCGGACGGCCGCTCCACGCGCACGTCAGCCCGTAGCTGGGCGTGGCGAGGATCCCGCGCATGATGTCATCCTGCGCATCCCAATCCCCGAGCCAACTGCCGAACAGCAGCGTGAACACGGCCTTGTCGTCCGCGTTGACGATATCCGTGGTGAAGCCGTCGTTGAAGGCGTTTTCATTGCCGATGCCGCCGATGCTCGCAAAGCTCCCCGAACCGCAGCCGTAAGCCCAAAGATAAATATTGCTGGCCAGCGTCGGAATCCACGTTCCGGGAGTGGGCAGCGAAGTCACGTTGGCAGCCCCGAAGTAAGGGGCGAAATTGCGCCAACCGCTCGCGGCAAATGCCTCGCCGTTGCGCGTGCCGAAATAATCCCCCACCAATCCGCGTCGCGGCACCTGCATCTGGTTAAACCGGAACTTGTGGTCCTTGTTCAGGTAATTGCGCAACAGTTCCAACTCGCTCGGAAACGTGGCCGGGCCATTGAAGACCAGTTGGCCTGGCATGTTCGCCAGATCCACGCGGCCGACCATCAACTCCACCTGGCCGGGGATGCTGGATTGGTCGAACGTGCCGTCGCCCGGCACGTTGTGATTGCGCGCATAATCCGCCCCGTTGTCGTTCACCGTCGTATCCGTCCAGACGCCGTGCATGTCGCCGTAGTAAACATCTGCCGGCCAAGCACCTACGTGATTGGGGATGTGTCCGTCGGGCGCAAGGTCGCCGGAGTAGGGAACGGGCACATGGCCAAAAATGAACACCGAGTTCACGTTGGCCGTATCGGCGTTGTATTCGGATTCAATGATCGCCTTGATGTTGGGCACGGTGTCATTCCGCGAAACGTCATGCCGCAACACAATCCAGCCGTCACCGACCAGGTCCTGCTGGAGCCGCGCGAGTTCATTGGTGAGCTGCGCGGTGTAAGTGTTGTCCACCAGCAGCACCAGCTTGCCGCGGGATTCGATCAACGGCGCCTCGATGCCCGCATAGATGTACCCGTAACCGGTGTATTGCGATGTATTCTTGATGATTTGATATTCATACGCCGCACCAGCGCTCACACTTTTGTCCACAAAAGTCGTGGTGGCGCCGGACAAGACCGTGCCGGTCCCCCAAGAAGTGCCGTCAATCGTTTTGCGATAGACCGTATAACTGTTTGGGGTGCCGACCGTATCTTGCGGCCAGCTCAGGGTGATTTGCGGTGGTGAAACCTGGACGGTGGCACTGACTTGGACGGAATACTCCCAGGTGGCCTCAACGGCGTGGGCGAACTGGATCATCGGCAGACAAAGAGCGACCGACAACAGGACACTTCGAATTTTTCGCATGCCGACATCATGCCCGTTGGCCGGTTTTTAAAAATCGGCGTGCCGCCCATATTCCTGTCGGAAAGCGGAGTGGGGTCGCGTCAGTGTATTGCCTACAAGAAAAACGCGGTTTTCAGGCGTGCTGCTGCCCGCCGCGCCGCGCTCCACTACCTGATGATGCCGCCGCCGCCGGTGGGAGGGACGATGCTCACGCCGCTGCCCACGGGGATGAACACCCCGGTCTGCGTCGAGGAAACGTTGGAGACGGAACGCACACCTTCGTTGATGGCGACGGAACTGACGAAAGTATTCACGATCAAATTGACGTATCGGACGAGATAGCGGTAGGGCTGGTAAGGGACATAAACAATGTCGTGAGGTTGCAGCAGCACGTCCGGGGTCTGGCCGCTGATGACATTGCCGAAATCCACGATGGCCACCTTCGGCTCTGTGAGCGAACCGCGTACGATGGCCACATGCGAGAGATAAGCCTCCTTTACCGGGCCTAAACAATTCGCAACCGCCGTCACCATCGTCATCCCCTCCAGATAGGGCACGGCGGTGGGCTGGCCCACCGCGCCGATGACATACACCTCCCGCGCCGTGGCGGGCGGGAAATACATAAAATCATCCGGTTCCAGATAAATGTTCTGTGAGAGATCGCCGTTCGCAACCAGGGCCTGAAAGTCCACCGGCAGCAGTTTTCCCTTGCGCACGATGAAGCTGCGGCTCAGGTCGGTCAGATCGTCATTCGCCCCGGCGGTTCCGACATCCTTGGAACCGGAAAGAGACGACATGCCGCCAGCGAGGGCGATGGCTTCCAGCAGCGTCGTGGCGTTGGTCATATTATATATGCCGGGCGCCTGCACCCGGCCCAGCATCCAAATCCTGCGGCTCTCCACGCCGCGCAGCGACACGGCGATGCGCGGCGTTTCACGGATGAATCGCGACATCCCTTTTTCAAGCGTTTCCCGGGCCTGCGCCAAGGTCATGCCCCAAACATCAATGCCCGGCAGCAGGTTGAAATAGATTTTTCCATCGGGCCCGACGGTGAGATCGGCCCTTGAAAAGAGGTCGTCAATCAACTCCACCTCGATCCGGTCGCCCGGGCCAAGGGTGAACGGAGTCTCGGGAGGGCGCAGCAAGTTCGGATCAAGGCTGTTCGTCAGGCTGACACTTTGGAGGTCCGGCGTGGTGCGGTTGCGCGGAGAGTAAGGATTGAAGCGTGGCCCCGGATGTTGACAGCCGGTGGCCAACATCAGCGCCAGTAACAGCGTAAGGCAGGAAATGAGAGCGGGTGTTTTCATGGTCCGGGAATGATGCCGGGATGGATGATGGGGCCAATATTTTTACCCGCCCATTCGGCGGTCATGGACTGGAGGAATGCGCTCAAAGCCAGATCCAGCAGTTCCTCCCCGCGCAGAAACGGACGTCCGCTGACAAAAATGATGTCCCTCGGTTCGAGTTTGAAATCCCTTCCCCGCGCATCCAGCACCGTCAGGGCATCCACAATAAAAATCTTCGGCTTGTTGAACGACCCCCGCAATACCATGACATGGGTTTTGTAGGCGACGTCTGAAAAACCGCCGCGTGCCGACAACGCGCCAATGACTGTCAGGCCGGCCGTGTACGGCACCACGCCCGGAATGCGCACTTCGCCCAGGACATAAACCTCCTTCACATTGGACGGCGGGAAGTAAAAATAATCTTCAGGCTCGACGGGTATGTTTTGCGAAAGATCGCCGTTCACGAACAGCTTCTCGAAGTCCAGCGGAATCCGCTTGCCATGGCGCATCAGGAAGCTTTTTTGAAAATCCGCGAGATCAAGGCTGTTGCGGCCGGAGATTCCCGTTTCTAGGCCGCGCGCGCGGGCCACGGCCTCCACCACGGTCAAGGGGCGGTCCAGCAAAAACACCCCGCGCTGCACCACCCGGCCGAGCATGTAATATTTTTTGCTCCGGAATGCGACCGGGGTGATGATCGTGCGCGGCGAGCGGCGGTACTTGCCCAGTTCCTGATCCAGGTTCGTGCGCAATTCATCAATTGTCAGTCCGGTGGCCAGGAAATTTTGCGCCTCCTGATAATTAATCCGGCCGTCGGGGCCCACCAAAACATCCGGCCGCGCGGATTCGATCTGCCCGTAAAGCGAAACGTAGAGAATATCGCCCGGCCCCAGCGTCAGGCGCTTCTGCCAATCACTGCGCTGGGCCGGCGTGGTGATGGAGAACGAAAGATTGGTCGCAGGCTGGGTTTCGAGGGCCGGCGCGGAGGGGAGAATGGTTTCTTGCGCCCGTGCGGCAGCCAGCCCGATGAAGAGACTCATGGCAACGCAGCCCAGCCAGCGCGGGAAACGCGTTTTGAGCGGCTGCGTCGGTTCGCGATTCAATACCGCGCCCACGAGGTTGCAGCGCGCGTGGCGAAGCGTTTCCAATTGCATCCGCGTTTCCGCGGCGTCCGCCTGGCCGCTGCCGGTCAGCCAGAGCAAGTTCGGCAAATTTTCCCCCAGCAGCACCGCCTCCGGCACGAAAGCCGGCGGCAGCTCAACCAAAATCACGAGGTTGTCCACCGAGCGCCACTGCTCCAGCGCCTCCTGCCATTGCTTGCGCCGTTCCAGATTCCAAACCCAGCCGGGCAGGGGAATATGCACCGAGGGCCGGGCGTTCGGCCCGGTCAATTGCTGCGTCACTTCCGCGGGAAAGGCCAGCGCATTGGTCGTGAGCGCAGTCGCGGTGGGGTCCGTGGATTCACTTTTCGGCTGGCCATTCTCATATTCCAGCACTTTGGCGCCTCCGCCATTGGGCGGGCGGGTGGCAATCGTCAATACTCGAAACCCGCTCAGGCTCGCCGCGTCCGCCAGCAGATTGATCCAGGTCGAGCGCCCTTCGCCGGCGCGCGAGGAAGTGATGCCGCACACCAGTCCGTGATTGGGGGACGGACTCAACCGCCCCTGCAGCATCGTCCAGGTGCGAAACGCCCAAAGTTCGCTCGCGCTGGCGCCTTTCGCCTCGAGATCTGCCAGCGTGGCGACGACCGGCAGATGTGTCACGCGCTGCACATCCGCGGCGGTCTTCAACCGGCTGTCCATGAACTCGACGGACATGACTGCGCCCGTTGACAAAAGCAATCCGAAGACGCCCCCGAAAACGGTCAGCAAGACAATTTTTAACGAACGGCGATCGGGTGTGACGCCCTTCAACGTGGCTGGCGCAAAAAAGCGGACGTTTCCGGGCGGGTCCGCCGCAAAGGCCATGGCTTCCTGCTGGCGGTCGAACAACACCTGGCGGCTGTTTTCCAGCGCCTGCAATTTGCTGCGGATGATTTCGTAATCGGGATTGAACAATTGGCCGGCGATGGTGCCATCGCGCAGCCCAGTCCCAATCGGCGCCCCATTGGTCGCGTGCGCCAGTTCATTTTCGAGGGTTGCCACCGCGGCTTTTTGACGTTGCACGTCGGGATGTTCGTCGGTGTATTTCCTCGACAGCGTGCCCAGTTCATCCAGCGCCGCCTGAAGCTTTTCCGTAAGCCGGGCGGTGACCAGCGGCGAATGCGAGGTCTGCAATTGCTGGCTCAGATTGGTCACCGTGCCGCCCACCTGGTTCAATTTCGCCGCCATCGCGCCGCCCTGTGGCAGTGCGCGGAATTTGGTTTCCAGCGTGCCGACATCCTTGTCCATGTCCAACAGCCGCTTTTGCAGGTACGCGCGGTTCACCGCCTCGGCCTCCCGTTTTTGGAGTTCGCGCGTGTAATCCACGGCATTGCTCGCATAGAGATTGGCCAGATTGACCGTGGCCTGCGGATTGATGCCCTTGACCGCCACTTTTACCATGTCGGAATCCGGGTCGGACTTGATCAACACAATCTTGTTCAGCAGCTCGATGGAGATTGGCGGCTGGGTGTTCGTGCTGACCTGCTGCAACAATTCCGGCGACTTGAGCACGGCGGTGAAGGTATCCTGGGACAGCGAAGTGGGCTTGAAGAAATCGCCCGTGGTCATCGGTTCATAACGCTGCAGCATCGCCGTGGCCATGCAGGTTTTTTTCCAGCCGAAGAATCCGCCCGCAAAACCCAGCAGGGCGAGCACGCAACTGCTCAACACCAGCCAGCGCCAGCGTTCCAGCAGGACTTCCGCAATGCACCAAGCGTCAATCGTCTTCCCGGCGGCTTCTTGCTCGGCGCGCGGTTTGGATTTCAGATGTTCACCCATGCGGCTATTTTCGAATTTTGAAGGTTCGTTGCACCGATTTACGCCTGAAAGTAGTTTCGCTTCCCCCTGGCCATAAGTGGGTGAACACAGTAGTTGGGGTGGATTATGACCCTACCAGCCAGCTCGTAAATACGGGAGCGCGGACCGGTGATCCGCAGCAACTTGCAAATGACAGGAAATCTTGGACCTGTTCCCACGCGCCCGTCGTCAGGGAGTTGCTGCGGGTCACCGACCCGCGCTCCGTCCGAGGCCCTGGTTTCATTCGGCCAGGAGTGACGATTACCCGCTCAATGATTCAAAAAACCATAACGCCGCGCTCCTTCCAACATTTTTTCAATCCTGAAATGATTGGATCACTTAGCCCAAGGTTGACCCGATTCGGAGAGGGCCTGCCTTGGGGAATCGCCATTAAATGTCCCAACCCTGAAAGGGTTGCATACCGGAGCCGTGCGGGCAAACGAGGCAACCCTTTCAGGGTTGGTATTTTCTCCAACCGCTTCCCCGGGGTAGCTCGTGCCTCGCAACCCCAGGCTGATGGATTCAATCCCGTTGGGATTGGGGAATCCGATGGCAACGGTAATTTCATTTGGCATTCTGCCGGAAAACCTGCCAAGTCATGTCAACCCCTTGCCATCAATGCGTTAATCGTAATTCCACCCAAAACGAATCAAACCCAGGCGCGCCACTCAATCGAATGCTTGGTTTTTAGGGCTTGGGCATTCCTTGGGTGCTTCGTCATTGGGTATTTGGGTATTTTATCTTCCGTTCACCTTGGACAGCCTATGTCCAACCTCCTCCGGCAAACTCAGCGCATGAAAAACCGAATCATGCCCCGCAAAAGCTCACGGACTGAAAACGTAATCACCACGTTTGGCCGCGCCAGATTGGTCCGGCTTGCCAATGGCGCAACCGAACTGCGCGGCGGCCAGTCCGCGGATCAGACGACCGCCAAGGAATGGATTTCCCTTTTCATGCACGAAGCCGTGCTGCGCACCGGCAAGAGCGAAGCACCGAGCGCGAAATAAGCTTCAAATGCCAAACTCCGAACGTTCGATGTTCGATGTTCGATGTTCGATGTTTCGGAAATGTGTTCTTACGAAATCGAAAGCAACTCGACTTCAAAGATCAACGTCGCATTCGGCGGAATGGCTCCGGGATAGCCATCCGGGCCGTAAGCCTTGTCCGGTGGGATGGTGAAGCGCGCCTTGTCACCGACCTTCAAGCTGGCCACGCCCTCGTCCCAGCCGCGGATGACCTGGCCGGCTCCCAGCACGAACGCGAACGGATCGTCGCGGTCCACCGAGCTGTCGAACTTGGTGCCATCAGTCAGCCAGCCGGTGTAATGGACGGTGACGGTATCTCCACTCTTGGGCGAAGCGCCGTTTCCAGAGGTGATCTTTTCAATTTTCATTTGGTTTTTGGTTTGTGAGCGAGTTTGCGACCCAGCGGTCAATCGCCGGAAGTTCGCGTTGCTTGAGCGAGGCCTTGAACCGGATTTCCGCCGCGGTTTCCTGCGCCTTCACCAGCGCATCGGGTGAAACGTTCTTTTTCACGTAGCTCTCCAATTCATCCGCCCGGGCCGCGTCGGAAAAAGAACCGAGAATCGAGGGCACATAATTGTTCCGCGAAAAGGACTCCACCTTGGCGAGCAATTCATGGATATGCCGGGCCGCGAATTCCCAGGCCAGGTCCTTTTGTTCGCCCGCCGCCGCCACCTGGATCACCAGCGATGTCGCCTCCTCGGGCACGATTTCATCGGTCAACGAAATGGCAAGCGTGGCGCGCGCGAGCTGGGGGTCAATGGCGTCACACATGGCGTTGTAATAAAGCTGCCGTTCCTCGGTGCCGGTCGCCTGCCGGCCGAGGTTGTGAATCTGATCGTAAATTGTTTGGTCGCTGTAACGGCC
>JAQGPB010000117.1 GCA_028293265.1 Pedosphaera sp.
TATTCGCCGGAAATGGCCGATGCGTTCCAACCGACGGATACTGAACGGCCTGCCACGAAGAAGTCGCTCGCGGTCCTGGCTTTTCTGGCTGACCAGAAGCCCATGCCGATAGTGCCGGCCATGGTGAGCAGCGAGAACGTGAGTATCCACGGGTCAATCGTCATGGCGAGGATCGGAGTCATAATGGGTCAGCAGACTTTAACGGTTTACCGTGCCCACTTCGGTTTCTTGCTTCGGCGGCGCTCCAGCAGTTTCAGCCTGTTCCAGCGCGATTGACTTTTTGATGAACACCCAGGCTATAACCCAGACCAACGGAAAAAATAATACGCCCAACACGAACCAGCTCAGGGTAAAACCAAAAAGCCGTGTGGCCATGAATTCAGGATAAAAGTAGTTCGCCAGCGGCAATCCCAGCAGCGCGACCAGAAACGCGCCCGCGCAGGCCATGGAAAGTTTGATCTGCCGCCGCATCAAGGCATGCAGAAATTCCTCGCTGTGCATGTCCCTGCTTTTGGGTTTGGGGGTGTTCATGCGCGGCATTTAACAGATTTCCACGCCGCTTGGCAAGGCTGGCGGATTCAAGCTTGTAATCTGGCCTTCCTCGCCAGTTCACCGGCTCAATCCTCCTTGAATTGAACGCCGGTCAACTCATACGCCATGACATTTTCGGTGAAGCCCTTCAAATTCAACGCGGGCAAGGGAATTGTGCTCGCGGTTTCTCCTAATTTGTCCTTGGTGGTCTGGTCAATCACCACCTGCCCTGGTCCGGCCTGGCTGCATAAGCGCGAGGCCAGATTCACCCGTTCGCCCAATACCGTGTAATTCAGCCGGTCCGCCGATCCCATGCAACCGGCCACCACCCTGCCCGACGCGACACCGATACCGACATGCAACTGATGGCGAGAGGTCGCGTTCAACTGTTCGCGTTCCCGGATGAGTTGCAACGCGCAACGCGCCGCATTGAGCGTATCGTTCTCATGACTCAACGGCGCGCCAAAAATCGCCATCAGCAAATCGCCCACGAACTTGTCGAGCACGCCGTTATGCTCCTTTACGATGCGGGCCAGCAGCGTCATGTGCTCATTGAGCATCTCGATGACTTCCTGGGGCGGCATGTTCTCCGTCAACGCAGTGAAGTTCCTCACGTCGCAAAACAACACGCTGACTTCGCGCACTTCGCCGCCCAACGCCAACTGCCCGTTGACCAGGGCATGCGCCACCTTTTCATCCGCCACCATGTTTAGAATGGTGCGGTAACGTTCCTTTTCCACCAGGCCCTCGGCCATTTCATTGAAAGACGAGGCGAGTTTGCCGAGTTCGTCGCGGCTCCGCACTGGTACCTTGACCTGAAAATTTCCGCTGCGAATCGCCTCAGTTCCCTTGACCAATTCACGCAGGGGAATGGACAGCCCGTGCGCGATGAGCAGGCTCAAGATCAAGGCGCCCGCCAATGCCGCGGCGCTGAAGGCCAGAATCTGCCAGCGCAATTCCTGCTGCGTCTTCAAGGCGCTGACCAGCGAATAGACTGAAACCTGATACGCCGGCGGAAAGGGCGAATTGGGATTCAACAGTTTGAAAAAGACGCGTCGCGGAACCTTGCCGAGGGTGATGTCCACCGGATCTTGGGACTGGCCGTCAAGCTTGGTCCGCAGGGCAAGCAGTTTTGCAAATTCCTCGCGCAGCTCCGGGGGAATGGTTTTGGAATGAATCTGATTTTCCACCCAGATGCCGCTCTCCACCTCGCCATGGCTCATTTCGTACATCGGCTTTTCGCTTGATTCCAAAAAAATGGGGACACCGAGGACCAGCGCGCCCAAGGTTTGCTTCGTGTCCGGATCCGAAATCTTGGTCACAATCACTTCCAGCAATTCGACCTGGCCGTTGGTCCGCTCCGGTGCCAGATAGCCGATGGGCTGTTCCTCCAAAGTCGTGATGGCCTCCTGCACCGCAACCAGCTGGCCTTCGATTCTTTTCCGCGCGGCCTGCTTCAACAACGCTCCTCCCCGCGCATCTGGAAAGCGCAGGATCTCGCCCCTGGCATTCAGCACGCGGAAGAAAGTCATCGGGTTGCGCATCAATGCCAATCCCCCGCCCGGCACATTCCCCCGCAGGCCCAGCCGGCCCGCGCGGGGATTCTGCTGGATTTGCTGGTTCAGAAAGTTGGTCCAGATTTCGTAAATGGCATTGGTTTGCCCGGCCGCCAGGGCCTCGCGCAAAGCTGGCGACTTGGCCAGTTCCGCGCTCTTGTCCTTGGTGCCGCTCAACCGGCTGTCTTGCTGCAAGATGAAATAATTCGCCTCGGCTTCAAACTGGTCCTGAAACAATTTCAGATAAGTCGCCTGCACCTTTTCCTGCGTCACGTACAGCGTCGCCCCCATGGCGCCGACGACCAATATCATCATCGCCAGCAGCAGCTTGATGCGGAAACTCAGCGCAATCATGTTTTCACGGGACGGCCGTCTGGTTGGCAAGCAACCGCCCGTCAATGTTGACGCAGCCTAACGCCTTCCGCTTCAAGTTTACACGTAAAATCCCGGCTGGCCGAAATCATCGGCCGTTCACCCAGCCTTGGTTTCCGCCAAAGTCATGAGCCGGTTGAACTGCGCTTCCGTCACCGGAGAAACGGAGAGCCTTGAGTTGCGCAAAAGCAGCATGTCGCCGAGCGTTTTATCGGCCTTGATGACTTCCAAGGTAACGGGTTTGGCGACGGCCTTCACGGGCATGAGGTCAACCGCCGACCAATCGCCTTCCTTGGCCGTTGGATCGGGATAGGCTTCTTTCGCCACCCGCGCCAGCCCGACCACCTGTTTTTCACTCACGCTATGGTAGAAAAGCACCACGTCGCCCTTCTTCATCGCCCGCAAATTGTTCCGCGCCTGAAAATTTCGCACTCCGGTCCACGCCGCCTGGCCTTCTTTGACGAACATGCTCCACGAATAGGACTCGGGTTCCGATTTCACCAGCCAGTAATTTTTTGGCATAAGAAAATAATTTGTTGCGGAAAGAAGTTAAACCAATCGCACGGCGCAAGACCAAGCACGAAAATTCCGTGTTTCATACCTGTTTCATCTGTGGCTAACTATCCCCGTATGGATTTAGCCGAAAATTTGGAAAATCTCCGCCGTCGCATCGAGGCCGCCTGTGAGCGCTCCGGGCGCGCACCGGGGTCAGTCACGTTTCAAGCCGTCAGCAAGGGGCAGCCGCCCGAGGCCATCCGCGCCGCCGCCGAACTGGGTGTCACGCTGTTCGGCGAAAACCGCGTGCAGGAGGCGAAAACGAAAATCCCGCTCTGCCCCGGCAGATTGCGCTGGCAGATGATCGGTCATCTCCAATCCAACAAATGCCGCGATGCCGTCCACCTGTTCGATATGATCCAAAGCGTGGACAGCCTGCCGCTGGCCCAGGAGATTGATAAATGGGCGGACAAAAGCGCCAAGACGATGCCGATCCTGCTGGAGGTGAACATCGCGGGCGAATCGAGCAAGTTCGGTTACCCGCCCGATAAATTGCTGGCCGAGCTGAACCAGATCAATGCGCTGCCCAAGATTGAAATTCATGGTCTGATGACCGTGGCACCGTGGTCCGTTGACCCGGAGCGGGTGCGGCCCGTATTTCGCAAATTGCGCGAAGTGAAAGAACAGTGCGAGCAGATCCTAGGTGCTTCCCTGCCCCATCTGAGCATGGGCATGAGCGGCGATTTTGAAATCGCCATCGAGGAATGGGCCACGCTCATCCGCGTCGGCACGGCGTTCTTCGGCCCGCGGGCAAAGGCAAAAAAAGAGACGGAAGTTTTGGAATAAGGCCATTTTTTGATTTAACTTTTTCGATTTCCGAGTAAGATGGAATGGTGACCGTTGAAACTTTCAAACAGGAATTGGCCGAGGCAATCAAGGCATACGACAAATACATCGTTTGCCTTGATAAAACGCCAGATCGGTTTGAGGAGTCGCTGCAATCTCTGATGAGCAAGGCCATCAAGGCTTACGAAACGCGCGGCCCGAACCTTCGCCATGGCATCGCGCTGGACAAGCAGGTCACCATCATCCTGAGCCAGACGGAGGAAGAACGCCCGCTATGCGGCATCTATTTCAACCTCCATTCACCCTATCAGAAGCAGGCCGCCGCCAAAGCCGCCGGCTCATCGCGCCAATCGCCGGAACCCAAGGGTTGAATTCACCCTTGGACTGCCTTCCGGACTAATTGCCGCGGATTTCGTCCCCAATCTGTATTTCCCCGCTCGTGATGTCGGCGACGGTGTTCTCATCCTGCTGCGGGCCGGTCACCTTCAACTCGCCGACCTTCAGCCCTTGCCGATAGGCATTCAAACGCTTCCCAAGTGCCGGCACGGTGCCTACGGGAAAATTCAGCACCACGAAACGAGAATTGCCATTGACAGACACGACTTTCCCGGCAGATGATGTTTCGGGGGAAATGATTATTTTGCCATTCGACTCCTTCGGGCTCGACAAAACATTGCCAGACGATTGAAACGTAAATGTGCCACGTTTGTCCTTGGAACCGGCGCACCCCGCCAATAACAATCCGCCCAGCAGCACCCATGCAAAACGTCTCATGGCAGCAGTTAAATCCCGCGTGGCGAAAACGTCAAGTCTCCGTGATGATGGTATCGCTGTGTTCGTATCCCGGGGCACAGCAGCAAAGCAGTTTCAAGGTCTCCTGGCCGGTGTTCCAAAGCTTGTGCTTTTTGCCGGGCAGAATGGCGATGGCGTCGCCCGCCTTGACCTCGCGCACTTCGGTTTCAATGCGCATCCGTCCCGTGCCGGCGGTGATGAAGTAAATCTCCTCGGCCCGGGGATGATAATGTTCCTGCGTGCTGCCGCCCACCGGCACGCGCGCTTCCGCCAGGCTCTGGTTGCGAACGGCGGAGTTGCGATACGCAAGCAGTTCCCGAATTTCCGAGCCGTCCTTCGTGATGAAGGGCTGCATCTCCGATACATTTTTGACATCCATAATAGTGATTTGATTTATTCCAAGGGCGCCCAGCGCGGGCCAAGAATTTTTTGCAACCGCGCCTGGCCCAATGCCACGCCGGCCACCACCAGCATCATGGCGATCCAGAATGTGCGCGTCACGGGTTCGCCGAGGCAGACCCTGGCCCAGGACATGGTGCTCAGCGGAATCAAATTGTTGAACAGAAAAACCTGGCTCGTCGGCCAATGCCGGAGCGCGTTGTTCCAAAGCGCATAAGCAATCACGCCGCCTGCTATGATGGTATAACCTTGCACCAGCACGAGGTCGGTCCGCCAGATCAAACCGGATTTCATAATTTCCACCACTGCCACCGGCAGCAGCAGCAAACCGGCGCGCCACATCGTATGCGCGCTGACTTCCGCGCCTGAAAGCCGCGCCCCCAGCGCGCGGCATTGCCGGCCATAGTTCGCCCACAACCAGCTTGCGGCAAATCCCAACACTTCACCCAGGAGACCGCTGGCTTTTCCTGACTGCAACGTCGGCCAGAACAATACCACCACTCCGCTCAACGCCAGTCCCGCCGCGCCATAACGTTGTGCCGAACGCCAGCTCAGTTCCGGTCGCTCGTCCCAGATCAGCGTCCAGATCGGCGACATCCCAAGATACAGCGCGACATGTGAGGCCGCTGTATAATGCAAGGCCCAATTGAAGACCAAAATGTATGATGCCAGACTGAGGGCGCCGTGCAACCAAAGATCGCGGCGCATCGCGGCTGTCAGCGGACTCAAAGTTCCCAGCCAGCGCGTCCATTTCAAAATGGCGAGCAAAATCAAGCCGGCGCAGAGCAATCGCGTGCTGCCGATCCAGCCCGGTCCCCAGAACTTCACGACATACTTGGTCCCGGCATTGCTGCCGCCCCACAAAAAGACCGCCAGGACCAGCGTGGCGACAATTGCGCCGTTGGATTTCTTCGCGAACACCCGTTTAGTAAGCCGTCGGGTGACTGTGCATGCAATTGCATTTTCGTTTGACCTGCCGGTTGGCCGGATTAAATTGGCTGCATGGATCACTCGCCCGGTTTTTTGAAGGTTGTCAATGAAGCGCGCGCCAGCGTGAAGGAAATCACCATTGACCAGGCGCGCGAACGGCTCGCCAAAAATCCCAAAGCCGTCCTGCTCGATGTGCGGGAAGATTTGGAATGGCGGAAAGGTCATGCCACACAGGCGGTTCATTTGGGC
The DNA here is from genome assembly GCA_028293265.1 of Pedosphaera sp. The sequence goes on from JAQGPB010000117.1 coordinate 6,171, forward strand.
AAGGGCGTTCTCGAACGGGATTTGGAGGGGATGTTTCCCGACCCGGACACCGAATTGATCATGTATTGCGGCGGCGGTTACCGCTCCATCCTCACTGCGGCCAGCGCGCAGAGAATGGGCTATCGCAAGGTGAGTTCATTGATGGGCGGTTACAAGGGAATGGTCCAGGCGCAATGGCCGATGAAAGCAGATTCGACCGAGGTGGTTTGACAGTGTGGCGATGTCAGACCGCGCTGGTTGCAACAGCACCGCTCAGGCTTTCGCCATTCACCCGCGCCGGTTTGGTGAGCTGGCCGTAGTCGAGCTTGATGAGGCGGTCGGCCAGATGAAAATAATTATCGTCATGGGTGATGACGAGGACGGTTTTGCCGCGGGCTTTCAATTCAGGCAGCAACCGCGTGTAGAAAACCGCCTTGAATTGCGGGTCCTGGTCGGAGGCCCATTCGTCAAAAAGATAAAACGGGCGGTCTTCCAGATACGCCGTCAGGAGCGCGAGGCGTTTGCGCTGGCCCGTGGACACCGAGGTGGTGGAGAGATTTCCGTCCACAATTTTCACCTTTCGCTGCAGATGAAACTCGGCGAGATACGCCCGCGCCCGCGCATCCAGATCGGGCGAATGCAGGCCGAGCAAGGTGTCGAACAGATAAAAATCCGAGAACACGGCCGAAAACATCTGCCGATACTCGTCGCGGTTGCCCTGATCAATCGCCCGGCCATTCAGGCGGATTTCGCCCGACTCGGGGATGTAAAGGCCGGTGATGATTTTGGCGAGGGTGGATTTGCCGCTGCCATTGCCACCGACCAGGAAAACGAGCTCGCCCGGCTTGAACCGCAGGTTGATGGGGCCCAGCACGAAATCCCGGTCTTCGCTTTCCATGTGATAAGCATGGACCACATTGATCAACTCCAG
>JAQGPB010000222.1 GCA_028293265.1 Pedosphaera sp.
CTGATTACATGGGGCAAGCCGAGGGACTGCTGACCGAAGGGGGCACTGGAAAGTTTGACCATGTCCCAGCTGCGGTGTTAGCAGGTGCTGTCCTCGAAAAATCCTTGCGGACTTTAGCGGATAACCATCAACCTCCAGTCCCGACTACAAATCAAAACGGGGAGCCGAAAACCCTAAACCCAATGATTGATGACCTAAAAAAGGCAGGCATCTTCAATGAGGCAAAAGCGAAGCAACTTCGTGGATGGGCAGCGACCCGCAATCACGCTGCGCATGGTGAATTTGGGCAGTTCGTGAAAACAGATGTGGAGCAAATGATCAAAGGCATCAATAACTTCTTGGCTGACCACCTCAAATGACACCCCACAATAGCATCCTAGCTGCAATGCCCAACGCCCTATTGTCACAGTTGCCATTAGGCAAAGTTCTCATGCATGCCACCCCCAAGTTTTACCCAAATGCTAATCTGCGAATTTTACCTTCATCCAAGGATTAATCAAATGACTCCAAACCATAAACTCCAATAAACAAATCATTATGCCCATCATTGCGCAACCTGCTGGCACTCCTCCAGCGGAACGGCTCGCTAAATTTTTTGCGGCCAAGTTTTTACAAAACGGCAACTACGAGGCGCTTGGCACTGCCTTCGGCAACCCCGATCCATCAATTTACGCACAAACAGCAGCATTGGGTGAGCTTGATAGACACTTTGAGGAAGAGGGATTTTCGGGGCTCGCCGTTCATTCTGTTGGTTACACAGCAGGGGGCCAAAATGAGAAAGTCATCATTTACGTGGCGCGTGGCTCCAAAAAAGCCCTAGATGCCATCGCAAAACGAGTTGACGATGTGGAGGTTGAGGCCAAAGTAATGGGCAAGCTCAAAGCGGGACCGGCACCGGCGATGAGCACTCATGGGATCGGACATCTTTTTGAACGGAACAATCGTATCGCATGCGGAAGTTCCTGTGCTCCAAGCGACCAAAGCTATTCTGGAACACTTGGGGCGTTCCTTCAAGACGGTCCAAATATGCTAGCTTTGTCTAATAACCACGTTTTTGGTGCCTGTAATCACACAGCGGTCGGAATGCCCATTTTAGCCCCAAGTACAATGGACGCTCGCTCTGGGAGACGAGCGCCAACGGAGATTTGCAGGCACGAGAGAATCGTAGAATTAAGGAGTGGTGATCCGGCGTTGGTTCCACTCATGCAGCTTGATGCTTCGGTCGGTGCAGTAACAAATCAAACTATCATTTCATCTTGGCAAGGGGATGCGATTAATGGCTACGACACGCCCGCCGCCACAGTGGCTCCGGCCTCTGGGCTAAAGGTCAAAAAGTTTGGCCGTACTACAGGTCTAACAACAGGTACTATTGAGGCACTCGTACCGACTCCGTGGATTTTGCCATACAAATCCGGCAAGTTTTCCTCCACTGTCTGGTTCGAGAACACATGGACCGTCAGGTCCGAAGGCGTTGATCCGTTCGCGTTGCCGGGGGACTCGGGCAGTCTCGTTGTAACCGAAGATGGCGGTTCTGCCATAGGACTTTTATTCGCGGTGAATAATAAAGGCCAGTATGGCATTATCATGCCGATACTCCAGGTGTTAGAAGCTTTCGGAAATGTTACATTAGTTTCTGGACATGGCATTTGACGACACAATCAGAAAATCAGCCATCCGTTTGGGTGAGAACCTGAGCGGGAAATCTTGGTATTCCAGCGTTGGAATTAGCCAAGAAAATGGCCGTCCAATCTTGATCATTTACTTGCGGCGATTACCTGCCAATGTGGGGACTTTGGTTCCACGGATTTGGGAGGGCTTGCCAGTCCGAGTTCAATTCATGGGTAAGATGGTCTCAGCACAGGAAGAAAGCGGAATGAGGAGGGTTTTGGCGGAAGCACCCCCGCTATACCACACTTTGAGCATGACTGAGAGTGTCGTTGAAGATGCCACGCTTGTTTGGTTCGAGGAGCTTGGTTATGCGCTGCGACATGGACCAGACATTGCACCGGAGCAACAAGCGGCCGAACGCACGAGCTTTAATGAGACGGTTTTAGCGGAGCGATTGAGAACAGCCTTGCGGAAACTTAATCAGACCCTCCCAGCCGATGCTTTGGACGAAGCGTTCCGTAAAGTGACCGTGACGCAACATCAGTCACTCATCGCCAACAACCGCGCTTTTCACCGGATGCTGGTGGACGGCATCGCCGTTGAGTGTCGCCGCAAGGATGACAGCATCGGCACCGAGATTGTCCGCCTGGTGGACTTTGACAACCCCGACGCCAATGACTGGTTGGCGGTAAACCAGTTCACGGTCATCGAAGGCCAGCACAACCGCCGACCGGACATCGTGATATTCGTCAACGGCCTGCCGCTGGGCGTGATTGAGTTGAAAAATGCAGCGGACGAGGAGGCGGACATTTGGGAGGCGTTCAACCAACTTCAGACCTACAAGCAGCAGATTTCCTCGCTTTTCATCCACAATGCCGTGCTGATCATTTCGGATGGCTTGGAAGCACGCATCGGCACCATCAGCGCAGACAAGGAGCGTTTCATGCCCTGGCGCACCATTGAAGGCGAAACCGTCGCCCCTGCGTCCATGCCCCAACTGGAAGTGTTGTTGCGCGGCGCGTTCGACAAGCGCCGCTTCCTTGACTTGGTCCGGCATTTCATCGTCTTCGAGGATGACGGCGGCACGACCATCATCAAGAAGATCGCGGGCTATCACCAATTCCACGCAGTCAGAACGGCGATTGAGGAAACCTTGAGGGCCTGTGCCGCCGCTGCTGGTGACACGATGCAAGATAAATCCGGCGGTTACTTCGCCCGCCCGCAAGCGGGGGGCGCGGTCGGCGACAAGCGTGTGGGCGTGGTGTGGCACACTCAGGGTTCGGGCAAGTCGCTCACGATGGCGTTCTATGCCGGTCGCCTGGTGGTTCATCCGGCGATGGAGAATCCGACCCTGGTGGTGCTCACCGACCGGAACGACTTGGATGATCAGTTGTTCGGCACGTTTTCGCGTTGCCACGAATTGCTGCGGCAAAAACCTCAACAAGCCAGCAGCCGGGAACATTTGCGCGAGTTGCTCAAAGTGGCCAGCGGGGGCGTCATCTTCACCACCATCCACAAGTTTTTCCCTGACGAGAAAGGCGGGCACCATCCAGAACTTTCCGACCGGCGCAACATCGTCGTCATCGCGGACGAGGCGCACCGCAGCCAGTACGATTTCATTGACGGTTTTGCGCGGCACATGCGCGACGCCCTGCCCAGCGCCTCCTTCATTGGATTTACCGGCACGCCCATTGAAAAGAGCGACGCCAACACACGCTCAGTTTTTGGTGATTACATTTCCATCTACGACATTCAGCGCGCCGTCGAGGACAAGGCCACAGTGCCGATTTATTACGAGGGCCGTTTGGCCAAACTGGAGTTGAAACCGGAGGAACGTCCCAAAATTGATCCGAATTTTGAGGAAGCAACCGAGGGCGAGGAATTTGACCACAAGGAAAAGCTCAAGACCAAGTGGGCGGCGCTCGAAGCAATCGTAGGCGCGGAAAAGCGCATCGGCATCATCGCCGGGGATTTCGTTAAGCATTGGGATGCACGTCTGGAGGTGTTGGACGGCAAGGCGCTGATTGTCTGCATGAGCCGGCGCATTTGTTACGAACTTTACGAGGCAATCCGCCAATTGCGCCCGGATTGGCATCAAGCAGAAGATGACAAGGGCGTGATGAAGATCGTGATGACCGGTTCGGCCTCCGACCCGCTGCCCTGGCAGGACCACATTCGCAACAAACCTCGGCGCGAGGCGCTGGCCAAGCGGTTCAAGAATCCACAGGACACTTTAAAGATCGTGCTCGTGCGGGACATGTGGCTGACTGGCTTTGACGCGCCCAGCTTGCATACAATGTATGTGGACAAACCGATGCGTAGTCACGGCCTGATGCAGGCCATCGCGCGGGTAAACCGCGTTTTCAAGGACAAGCCTGGCGGTTTGGTGGTGGATTATCTGGGCCTGGCCCAGCAGTTGAAGGAGGCGCTGGCGGTTTACACCGAAAGCGGCGGCACGGGAGACACGGCGATTGATCAGGAAAAAGCGGTCGAGGTGATGCTGGCAAAGTACGAAGTGTGCTGTGATTTCTTCCATGGGTTTGACTGGTCGAAGTGGACCAGCGGCAAACCGGTGCAGAAATTGAGCCTTTTGCCCGCCGCTCAGGAATTTCTGTTGGCGCAGGGCAGCAAAGAGCCGAAACCCGGAGAGCACAAACAGCGTTTCATGCAGGCCGTGACGGACCTGTCGAAAGCCTTTGCCCTCTCCGTACCACACGCCAAGGCCATTGAAATCCGCGACGATGTGGGATTCTTTCAGGCGGTGCGTGCGGCGCTGGCGAAAGGTGACGGCGAAAAACGGAAATCCGCCGACGACATGGACCACGCCATCCGGCAGATTATTTCCCGCGCCGTGGCGTCGGACGAAGTGGTGGATATTTTCGCCGCTGCCGGCCTCAAGAAGCCCGACATCTCGGTTTTATCAGACGAATTTCTCGCCGAAGTGCGCGGGATGCCGCACAAAAACCTTGCGGTTGAAACCCTGCGGAAATTGCTCAACAACGAGATCAAACTGCGCTCGCGCAAGTTCCTCATCCAGTCCCGGTCGTTCTCGGAAATGCTTGAAGCCTCCATCCGCAAATACCAGAACCGGGCCATCGAAACCGCCGCCGTCATTGAGGAATTGATCGGGTTGGCCAAGCAGATGCGCGCCGCCGCACAACGCGGGGCCGACCTGGGCTTGAGCAACGATGAAGTCGCCTTTTACGACGCACTGGAAGTAAACGACAGCGCCGTGAAGGTGCTGGGCGACGAGAACCTTCGCGCCATCGCACGCGAATTATTAAAAACCATCCGCGAAAACGTGACGATTGACTGGACGGCAAAGGAATCCGTCCGCGCCAAACTGCGGGTGATGGTCAAGCGCGTGCTCCGCAAATGCGGCTACCCGCCCGACAAACAGGAAAGGGCCACGCAAACGGTCTTGCAACAGGCCGAATTGCTCTGCGCGGACTGGGCTTAGTTGTGGGGTGATTTGCTTTTGAACAAAAGCGGTGTGACAGGTTTACTCGCAATATGTTTGATCGCGACCATCTTAAAACAACCCTTGATGCCCTTGCAGCAAAAGGAGTTTTTATTGGCACTTCCTCTTGGAAGTACCCCGGCTGGCGCGGGATGCTTTATGACGAGCAGCGGTATGTGTATCACGGCAAGTTCGGGGAAAAGCGGTTTGAGAAAAACTGCCTGGCGGAATACGCCGAAGTGTTCCGCACGGTTTGCGTGGACGCCGGTTTTTTCGTCGAGGGTTTCATCAACTATGGCCGGGCGGGCTGGTTCTTCGACCTCGAAGTGAACCGCAAAAGAAGCAACGGCAAGCAGAGGCTTGCTTTGTGCAACCGCGCGGATTCTTATTTACGTCTCCAATAAAACCCCCGCAAAAAATCACAACTACACGACTCGCCGCGCGTCTGTTTTGGGGTTGTTCTCAGCGTTTAAACTGCTGCGAAATAAAGGAAAACCCGGCTGGCAAGATTTCTTCAATCACATATCGGTCGGGATCGTCGCCAAACTTTTTGTCTCCCAACTGTATTAGCCTTTCTTTGGCCAGTTCCTGAATGATTTCTGGCGGAAATCCGCACTGGCGCAGGGTTGGCCGCACTCCAAAATACAGCATATCCCGAAGGCGGATTAGAGCAACCAACTTGTCCTTATCTTTCATTGGATCGCATCGTCTTTTTCTTATCCGTGAAGACTCGTCTGAACTTTTGCGCCCAGCAACCCAAACGAGCCGTCAGCACGACTATGCGCCGATGGGCCGAGGTTTCAAGCCGTAGTTCCAAGACTCACCATTGTGACGGGGATACCGGAGGCATGGTGGCAATCCCTTCTTGAACGCGATAGGCCGCGCCCGGTCATTGAAGCGGGTAAGTCTTAGCAGAAAGGTGGCTGAGTGGTTTAAAGCGGCAATTTACTAATCCCGCCTGTTGAATCATCAATAACAGCAGTCCGAACTGCGATTGCGGCGGAAGTGAAAGGGAAGAAATAGGCTTGTTCATCTCGTTAATGTGAATCACCATAACTAATTATGAATGTTCAACGGACGAATAATTAATACAATCACGGTTGGTACTGTTGGATGGCAGATTGAGTGTTGGAGAATGGCGCAGGGATGCTTCCCGTTCGAGCTTTTGGAAGCCACTCATATTCACAGGATGTTTTGCGAAGCGATTAGATCAACATACCGATACCAAATACAGCGGCTTCCAAATAAATTGGTTTTTATCCCCCCATTTCCAAATTAAGGCACTACCTTCTGTCGCTCGCGAATTCCGTCTCATTCCATCGCGGTGAGCAGTTCAGTGATGGAAACCGTGGCGAAGCTGATGGCGGAGTCGCTCATGGCATAGGGGATGATGAGTTCCTGTCCGTGGAGCAACGCGCCGCAGGTGTAAACCACGTTCGGCACATAGCCGTCGCGCTCGGCTTCGTTCGGACAAAGCAAAGGCTCTCGCAGACGGCCAATCACGCGCGTCGGATCGTTCAAATCGAGCAGGAATGCTCCGAGACAATACTTGCGCATCGCGCCGACGCCGTGGCTCAACACCAGCCAACCTGCTTCCGTTTCAATCGGCGAGCCGCAGTTGCCCAGCTTGATGAATTCCCACGGTTGCGCGGGTGTCAGCAGCACTTTGGGCGTCTGCCAGAAATGAATGTTGTCCGAGAACATCAGGAGAATGTTTTCGTCGTCTTGGCGGGACAACATGGCGTATTGTCCGTTGATTTTGCGCGGAAACAGCGCCATGCCTTTGTTCTGCACGGCGGGACCGTTCAGGGTGCTGAACTTGAAATGGACAAAGTCCGGCGTCTCCAGCAGTTGCGGCAACGTGATTTTGCCGTCGTATGCCGTGTAGGTCGCGTAATGGGTAAAGCCGCCGTCATCCTGTTGGAAACGGACAAAGCGCGCGTCTTCAATGCCGTTGCTCTGGCTGGGCGCGGAGGGAAAGAGGACGCGCTGCGAAATGCGGCTGTCGGGCGCGAAGTTCACTTCGTAATTCGATTCCGCCAGGAGCAGGATGCCGCGCGCGGCGCGGGTCGCCGTGGCATCGGAGGTATCCACCGTCAAGCCTGAAGCCAGCAAAACCTGGTGGAGTTCCTTGAGCGTGAAATCTTCGTGAAGCTGGTCCAGCACGCGCCGGCAAAAATCATTTTGCACCCCCGCTTCTTCAAGCTTGTGGGCAAACAAGCCCTTGGCGTAGGCGGCATTGGGCACGCGCTCCGGCTCGGTCACAAATGGCACCACCGGAGTGAGCGTGATCCGGTGTTGGGCGCTGACGATGCCGGAGCGGAAGGTGATGGAGGAAATATGTCCTTCCCCCGTGGCCCGCAGGCTCAGGATGAAACGCAGTGCGCCTCGGGGCAGGCCGGATTGGTCGGGATGCGGCACGATGGATGGATTGAAAAGGGCGGCGGACTCGGGCGAATACTCATGCGTGAAGTAAGTGCCAATGAGCATTTGCCGTTCGGGCGAGGGCCGCGCGCCGGGTTCGAGATGAATCTTCACCTGTTCAAAGCGCTTGCGGAAAATAGCTTCGACGTGTTCGTGCCGGTCCGCAAACTCGCCCAGCACCTGGTTTTGCAGCCTGGCGGCTTGCTCCTCCGGGAGGGCCATGATCCGAGCGACGATTCGCCGGGCAATGTCGTCGGTGGTGGGACGAAACGGACGCATCAGCACGCGCGAACGATCCGGGAGCAAAGTCGGGCCGATGCGTTTGGCGTGAAGAATGGAGGGTGTGTGTTTGGTCATGAATTCAATCCTGGCTCCGGCATGGGCGCCGGGCATTATTCGCGGACGGGTTCCTTGAAACTGGTGAGGATGTTTTGCAGCGCCTGCATTTCAGCAAGGGACAGCAGAAAGGCCAGCGTGGATTCAGCGCCCTGGTTTTGGCTCAATCGGTCCACATGCAGACCGTCGCGACAGCCGCCGGTGGTTGCATCATATAGGGCATGGCCCAGATCATTTCTACCGAGGAACCACTCGAAAGCGCGGCGGGCCTCCGCGACCCAGAACATGTCGCCCGTCGCGTGATACGCTTCGATGCAGGCGGAAATCGTCACCTGAGCTTCGATGGGTTGCTGGTCGAAGATCGCCCGTTCCTTCCCGCGCGGAAAAAAACCATTCGAACCGATGGGACGAAAAGCACCCGCATCCGTGGTCTGAAGCTTCGTCAGCCAGCGCAAGGTTTTAAGGCCGAGTTCCAGCATCGCTCCGTTATTCAGCCTGCGTCCGTTGAGAATCATCGCGTGGGGGAGCTTGGCATTGGCGTAGGAGACGACTTCCTCAAACCAGTGCCATTCGCCGGTCGCGGCATCGGCGTACCGCTGCATGAGTTTCGCCGTGAGCGATTCACGAATCTGATTCGCGCGGCGGTCGCCACCGAAGCGCCGCAAGTATTCGTCAATGCCGATGAGGGTGAACGCCCAGGCGCGCGGAGATACAAACTCGCCGGCCACCGGCAGCGCCTGTTCGAAAAGTCGCGCCGCGAGCATCTGAAAGCTGCCCTGTCCCGCCTGCGCCACACACAAACCCAGCGCCCACAATGCATGGCCCTGACAATCCTCCGAGCCGACTTCCTCAAGCCAGCAACGGTCAAAACTCATGAAATTGCGGAAACGCCCGCAAGCCCGGTTGAAGGCATGATTCAGGAAGGCGGCGTAGGTGGCCGCCTGCCCCGCGAGCCGCGATGACCCATGGCCCAGGTTTTGCAGCATCAGCGCCAGCACCAGCGCGCGGGCATTGTCATCCGTGCAATAACCCTGCGCGAAATTCGGCACCGTGAAGCTCGCGTGCTGGAAAATGCCAGTTGAATCACTCATCTGAAACAAATGGTCGAGTTTCATTTCCGGCAACAGGCCCGGTTGCTCGTCGAGCGTTTTGATGGGTGATGATTTTCGGCCCACGAAACTGTGATCCTGACGCGCCTGTTCAAAGGACTTCGCATACAACTGGGCGACGCGGCTCCAGACCATGTCGCGCCCCAGCTTGTAGGCGTTCTTGCGCATCAAATGGCGCAACGGTTCGTCCCGCAGCAATTCCACCACGGCGATGGCAATGGCCTGCGAGTCGCGGAAGGGCACGAGTTTGCCGCGTTCGGCGGTCAATAATTCCGTCGCATGCCAGTACGGCGTGGACACCACGGCATTTCCCGCGCCAAATGCGTATGCCAGCGTGCCGGAAGTGATCTGCGCCTCGGTCAGATAAGGCGTGAGATAAATATCCGCCGCGCCGATGAACCGCATCAATTCCTCCAGTTCAACGAAGCGGTTGAAGAACACGACGTGTTTCTGCACGCCGAGGTCCTTGGCGAGCCGTTCCAGGCTCAGGCGGTAAGCCTCGCCCTCATCGCGCAGCAAATTGGGATGGGTCTGTCCCAGCACAATATAAACAACGTTGGGAAATTCGCGGATGATGTCCGGCAGCGCCCGCAACGCGAATTCGATGCCCTTGTTCGGTGACAGCAAACCGAACGTGAGCAACACCTGTTTGCCCGCCACGCCGAATTCGTCCTTGAAATAATTAGGGTCCGCAAAAGGCATTTCAGGAATGCCGTGCGGAATGAGGTCAATCTTGGCCGCCGGTACTTGATAGATGTCCAGCAGCAGCTCCCGGCCGCGTTCGGTCATGACCACCAACCTTGTTGAAACCTTGGTCAACTCGCGCATCACGCGCCGCTGCTCCACATTGGGTTCGCGCAAAATGGTATGCAGTGTGGTGACAATGGGCATCCGCAACTCACGCAGCAGGGCCAGCAAATGACTGCCCGCCGGCCCGCCGAAAATGCCGAACTCGTGCTGCACACAAACCACGTCCACGTCCGTGATGTTCAGAAAATCAGCCGCGCGCAGGTAGGAAGGCAAATCCTGTTCCGCTATCTCGAAGCGCACCTCCGCCGGATAATCGTAACCGCCCGCCAGATCATTGACGGGCACGACGAGGCATTGCATCGCGGGAAACGCCGCCGCCACGGAACAGCGCAAGTCCGTCGTGAATGTGGCGATGCCGCATTTCCTCGGCAGATAATCGCCGAGAAACGCGACCTTGCGGATGGCAGAGGCGGGCTTCATGAATCGTTGGTGATGGCAGAAGCAAACTGGCCTGTGCCGACAACTCGCATTGTGGGCCAAAGGGCTGCATTCACCAAGAACGATTTCAAAGCCTTAAAGTCCGCAAGATTTAAACCTTCTGCGGTAAACTTCATTGTCATACATCGCACACTTCGAAGCGAAGCTCGTAAAGAAGCTCCAGAGCGCCGAGGACGCTGCGACGATCATCCGCTGGGTTTCCGAGAAGCTGTTCGAAAGCTACCGTAACGGCATCACCGCCGGCCAGAAGTGCGCAATGGTGATTCGTAAGAGGCCGAGCACTCATTTCCTGGTTGTGAGTGCGAGATAATCACGGTCAACAAGTCAGACCAGGTTCACCACCCGGCCGGGTTTTGATTTAGATACTTGTCGGGATTGCGGATTCTGTCCAGACGCTCGGCCTCGCTGGTTGCTTTTTCCTTTTTGGCTTTCTTCATCGCCTTGCCTCCCATCAACCGCCCAGTGATGGCTTTTAAAATGGTGACAATGCCCTTTAGGGTTGGCTTCATGGGCCAGTATAAGCGGGATTGCAGGTACCGCCATTTATTTCATTGCCGGGTCGCTCTGGTGGGGTTCTTCGTTGGTAGCTTTTCCGTGGAGTTGGCCCACGTTAAACATGTTAAAGTGCTGATTC
>JAQGPB010000160.1 GCA_028293265.1 Pedosphaera sp.
GTGAAATCCACCAACTGTCTCACGCCGCCGATGGCGTCGTCGATGGGCGCGGCATAACCGGCCTGGTCGTTCTGCGATTTCCAAATGACTTTGCCGGTAGTTTTTCGAAAACAAACAACACTCTCGCCATTGGTGCCGCCGACTGACGCGTATAGTCTGTCGCCGTCAATCAATGGTGAGCCATTATTGCCGTGGCGGGTTGCGCCTTGGGCTTTGCCTTTTTCGCCGATGAAAAGCGCGCTGAAATCGGTGGTGTAATTCACGTTCCAGAGCGGGGTGCCGTCGGTGGTTTTGAGGCAGCGCAATTCGCCACGGCACGATTGCGCATAGACGCGGTCGCCATCCACCATTGGCGTGCAGCGCGGGCCGGGCACGCTCTGGCTGTCGCCATGGACCTTGTCAATCTCTGCGTGCCAGAGTTCTTTGGCATCGGTTGCCGCGACTGCGTGCAACACTTCGCGCCCCTCCTGATTGTCCAGATAAAAAACCTTCCCGCCCGCAATCACCGGCGAAGCGAGACCATCGCCGATGCTGGTGCGCCAGATTACTTTTGGTTCGGCAGGCAGGCTGGTTGGCACTGCAACCCCTGACGAAACATGCCCGGTGCGTTCAGGCCCGCGCCATTGCGGCCAATCGTCCGCACGCGCGGTCGGCAGGAGAAATAACAATCCGAGACAGGCGGCGGGCAGAGATTTCATCCGCAAATTCACGCCTCAATCGGACGAATGGTCAAGCGGGAAAGGAACCCGCCTCAAGCGAGTCTAAATCGTTAAGATGCGTTCGGCGTTGACGTGGCACCCCCTCACCCCTGCCCTCTCCCCCGATGGGGGCGAGGGAGAATCGTCAGCCCGTCCAGGAGTTAATCACGGCCTCAAACCATCCTCCATCTCAGCTTCGTCCCCCAGCCCACTTGGGCGGGTTCTTCAATTGATACAGCATCTCGCCCGCCTTGCGCACCAGCAGCACGCCTTCATCCTCGCGATTGGCGAAGTCTTCCACGTTGATGCTCGCGGGATCGCGATAGCCGAGATTGATGGCTTCGCATTGCTCGCGCGGGATTTGCGTGGCGAGCGTCACTTTCGCGCGGCAAGTCTCGACGCCATTCTCGAAAGTGCCGATGCCGCGGACGTGCGCCGAATGCGCCAGCACGCCCCACGGATGATGCTTGAACTTGTCCCATTGCTTCAAAAAATAATCGCGGCAATGGTAGCCGACCTGGTTGATGGTGTCGCCGTGGCTTACGCAAACCTCGTTGATGTGCGGCGCGTAAATGATCAGTTCCCCGCCGTCGGCCAGCACCGGTTCGAGTTTGTACATGCACTTGCCGGCCGTCCAAATCTCGTCATACATCGCGGGTGCGCACGACAGGATGGTGTGAAACGGCCTTTCCTTGAAGGTGACGTGGAGCTTGCGCGACAAGTCGCTCGCCGCGTCCCAGGCGCTTTCCGGCGTGCCGGCGATCAGGCCGGCCAGCCGCTTCTCGGGATCTACCACCATGCAAAAGCAGAGCTTGTCCAGCTTGACCATCGCGCCGGCGCGGTCCACCACCTTGCGCACCGGCGTCCATTTGGTGCCGATGATCATGGGATTCGTCACCACCGCGCCGAGCCAATGGAAGAAATTCAAAATCTCCGGCCCGCCCACGCCGGGAAACAAATATTTGTTGCCGCCGGAAAACCCGACCACCTCATGCGGAAACACCGGGCCGATGATGATGACCTGGTCGTAATCAAACACCAGCCGGTTGATCTCGACCGCCACGTCCATCGAGAAAAGTCCGCCGGTGAGCTGGGAAATTTCCGCGGCGGGAATGCTGCCGATTTTTTTCAACTGCGCCGGATCGTTCCAGGCATGGTTGAAAAACTTGACGCCGGAATAAGTCGAACGTCGCGCCGCCTCAGAGATTTCCAAACGCCCGCAAATCGCCGCCTCACTCATCGGCTGATGCGTTCCGAGAGCGATCAGCACATCGAACGCGCCCGTGATCGCGCCGATTTGCTTGTGCAAAGTTTGAAAAACCAAGCCAACCGGAGCGGTGCGTGTGCCGTCCGGCACGATGAGCAGCACCTTGCGCCCGCGATAATTCTTCGCCGGACACGCCTGCGCCAAAACGTCGGCAACCTGTTCAAGGCTGATCTGCCCGCCAGTTTTTGCAATCTGTGAAATCGTGTTGTGCACCAGTCAGAGGGTAATGGAATTTTTGGAAATTGCCAGCTTTCACTCCCTCACTACTCGTTCCATTCGACGGTCGGGGACAAACCACATGATCGCCACGGTTACATAAATGCTGACGGCCAGCCATGGCTTATAAAAGGATGCTCCAACCGCGGTTGCATAGAGAATCGGTGAAAGCTTGCCTTTGATATCGCGGCCAATAGACCGGGCCAGTTTCGAATCCGGGCCTTCTTGCGCCACGATCAGCGCCTGCAAGATGTCATAGGCGAGCGCGGCCATCAGCGTCACAACCCCGTAAAGCGCAGTGGGAAAAGTCTCAAAATGGTTCTCGCCCATCCAGCCCGTGACGAATGGAAACAGCGACAGCCAGAACAGCAGGTGCAGATTCGCCCACATGATCGCGCCGCTCACTTTGCTGGCCGCTTTGAGCAGGTGATGATGGTTGTTCCAATAAATACCCACATAAATGTAGCTCAACAAATATGTCATGAAAATCGGCACCAATGGTTTCAGCGCGGCCAGGTCCGCTGTGTGCGGCACGTGCAAATCCAGCACCATGATGGTGATGATGATGGCAATCACTCCGTCGCTGAATGCTTCAAGCCGGTTTTTTTCCATATGCTGAGATTATTGAATTGAGAAGCACTGCACCGATGGCTTCCTCAATTCAATTGCCTTTCCCGCCTCAAATCGTCTGCGCCAGAAATCCTCCGTCCACGCGCAATTCAGTGCCAGTTACAAAACTGCTGGCCTTCGAACTCGCCAGAAAAATGGCCGCGCCGATCAGTTCCTCCGCCTTGCCGAAACGCCCCATCGGCGTGTGGCCTAGAATCGAAGCAGCGCGCGCGGTGGGGGAGCCGTCTTCGTTGAAGAGCAGCTTGCGATTTTGTTCGGCGGGGAAAAAGCCGGGCGTGATGGCGTTGACGCGCACTCCCTTCTGTGCCCATTCGCGCGCGAGAAATTGCGTGAGGCTGATGACGGCGGCCTTGGATGCGGAATAGGCCACAACGCGCGAAAGCGGAATGCCCGCCGCCGCGCTGCCGATGTTGATGATGCTTCCCCTGCCCCGGCTGACCATCGCCGGACCAAACTCCTGGCACGGCAGCAACACGCCGCCGACGAGGTTCAAGTCAAAATTCGCCTGCCAATCCGCAACGGCGATTTGTTCAATCGGGCGCTCGGCGGTGACGGTGGTTTTGGGATCGTTGCCGCCGGCGGCATTGACGAGAATGGTCGGCGCGCCAAAAGCTTTTTGAATTTCCTGATGCGCATGGCGGATGCTGTCGCGGGACATGGCGTCCGCCGCAAAAAATCGCGCCTCGCCGCCGTGCGCCTGGATGCGCTTGACGCAGGCTTCGCCGCGTTCCGCGTTGCGCCCGAGCACCGCGATCTTGGCCCCGGCTCGTCCCAAACCTTCCGCCATCGCCCCGCCCAACGCGCCCGTCGCGCCGATGACCACCGCTGTTTCACCCGAGAGATCGAATAGGTTCATAAAGTGTGTGGCGGGATTGTGCGACAAATGGA
>JAQGPB010000217.1 GCA_028293265.1 Pedosphaera sp.
TTCCCGACCCCAAGACCGGCATCGGGCGGATCATGCTGAAAGCGCCTTCCGCCCCGGAGGTGTATGTGGACGAAACGCTAACGTTGATCCTGGGCCAATTTATTCGCAGCGCAGTCAAGCCGGCGACCAACGGCTATCACGGAGCGCACCTGACCGGCCCGCTCGGATTTGATCTCGTCTCGCAGCCGTTGGGCGCTACCAAGCCGGTGCTGATCGCGGTGCGGGCGGACAAAATTCCTTACAGTTACCAGGTGGCGCAGTTTTTTCCAAAACATCCCCTTGGCGGCAATTCGGCCGTACAAAGCGAAATCCAGGCGCGACCCATCGGCACCAATGCTTTCGAGGTATATCTTAGCCCGCCGCCGGGCATCTCCGCCGCGGACTATCTGGCCTGGAGCGATCAATTTGCCGATGACTTCAACGCCATCCACGAGGCGTCCAAACGGCCTTATGCGCGCATGGACGGCGATTACGAAAATCCGGCGGCTGTGCCCATTCCGAATTTTGTCTGCGTCCGGACTACCGCGCAGACCATCGCGCAACGCGCCCAATGTTACCTGCTGCTAAACCAGCCGGAGCAAGCCCTGCGGGAAATGCTGCTGCTGCGCGACCTTTGCCGCCTGATGGAACCACGGCCAACCGGCCGGCCCATGACTTTGGTCGCGGCAATGATCAACTCCGCGGTCACGGGCCTTTACGTGAGCACGCTGGCCGACGGCTTGCGATTGCAAGTATGGCGCGAGCCGGAACTGGCGGCGCTCGAAGAACAGCTCAAGCAGATCAATCTGCCGCCCTTGCTGGCGCAATCGTTGGATTGCACACGCGTCTCTTCCTGCCACGTCATTGAAACCTTGACCGCGGATAACATGGATCGCGTCATCGCCGGTTCCGACCGGCCACAGGATCCCTGGCAGAAGCTGCGCGACCCGACCTACCGTTTTCTCAAATTCGCGCCACGCGGGTGGGCTTATCAAAACATGGCCACCATCGCCCAGATTCATCAAGATGTGTCCAACGGAATTGATTTGACGAACGGCTGCATCCGCCCGGGCCAGGCGGAAAACATGGCCCGGGAAGTGCAATCCCGCTTCAGCCACCCCGCGCTGTTCGCCTGTCTGGCGGGGATAATGGTGCCCAACTACATCCACGCAACCCAAAACGTCGCGCGCAATCAGACGCTGGCAAATGAGGCGCGCGTCGCCTGCGCACTGGAGCGGCACCGCCTCGCTCGCGGCCTCTATCCCGAAACGCTGGAACCGCTCGTGCCCCAATTCATTGACCAGCTTCCGCGCGACCTCATCGGTGGCCAGCCGTTGAAATACCGCAAAGAAGGCGAACAATTCACGCTTTACTCCATCGGCTGGAACGAACGCGATGACGGCGGCCTGTCAGTGATGAAGAGCGACGGCACCGGTGACTTGACCAAAGCCGACTGGGTCTGGCCGAATCGGGAAAAGATTACGAGATGAGCAAAGTGCCTGCCCATTTGGCCATTGGACAATGCGCGGCATTTGCCGCTACCATCCGTCATGCGTGTTTTAATCGTCGGTTGTGGGTATGTGGGTACTGCGTTGGGCGCGGAGTTGGCGCGGCAGGGGCACGAGGTGTTTGGGGTAAGGCGCACGGCGGAGGGCGAGGCGGAACTTGCGGCGGCAGGGATCAAGTTGCTGGTCGCGGACGTGACCAAGCCGGAAGAATTGGCCGCTTTGCCGGGGCCGTTTGATTGGGTTGTGAATTGTGTATCTTCGACACGCGGCGGGGTGGAGGAATATCGCGCGGTTTACTTGCAGGGAACCCGAAACTTGATCGAATGGCTGTCCGCCGCGCCGCCGAAAAAATTTGTCTATACGAGCAGCACCAGTGTTTACGGGCAGACGGACAGTTCGCCAGTGAAAGAAACCAGTTCCACCGACCCGGCAAGCGACACCAGCCGGGTGTTGGTCGAAACAGAAAAAATGTTGCTCGAGGCGGCGCAGCAAAAAAAATTCCCGGCGGTGGTCTTGCGGGTGGCGGGGATTTACGGCCCGGAGCGGGGGCATTTATTCCTGCAATATTTGAAAAACGAGGCGAAGATCGCCGGGAAAGGCGAGCGCCTCATCAACATGATTCACCGGGATGACCTGGTCGGGGTGATCATCGCGGCGCTGAAAAACGGCCGGCCGGGGGAAATTTACAATGCCGTGGATGACGAGCCGGTCGCGCAGATACATTTTTTCCGCTGGCTGTCCGAAACGCTGGGCAAATGGATGCCGCCCTTTGCGACCGAAGAGGAAAGCGCGGAACGCAAGCGCGGGTTGACCAACAAAAAAGTGCAAAACCGCCGGCTCAAGATGGAGCTCGGTTATCAGTTCAAATACCCGAATTTCCGCAAGGGCTACACCGCGGAAATTCAGCGCCTCGATCAGGCCGGCAAGCTGAACATCGAGCCGGAGCCGAGATAAACGAAAAATTGAATGGCTTTTTGGCAACTACTGTTGTAGGTAAATGGCGGCTGTTGTTACTCCAAGACTCAGTATGGCGACGCAAATTCCAGTCATCAGCGAAGCGGAATGGAAAGTGATGAAGGTCCTCTGGGCCAAGTCGCCGCTTTCCGCCATGGAAATCATCCAGGCGCTCGCCGGAACTGAGGACTGGCATCCCAACACGGTCAAGACGCTCTTGAGCCGCCTGCACAAGAAAAAGGCGCTGGGCGTCGAGCAGGTGAAGAATCTTTACTTGTATCGCCCGCTGGTTTCGGAGGCGGATTGCGTGAAAACGGAGAGCGATTCCTTTTTGCACCGCGTATTTGGCGGCTCGGTGAAGCCGCTGTTGATGCATTTCGTCGAGAAGCAGCAGTTGTCCTCGCAGGATCTGGATGAGTTGAAGAAGATTTTGCGGCAGAAGAAGTAAAGCGGGTTGTTCACCTACTTGTCCCTCGGACGAGAAAAAGAGATATAGGGAGGCAGTGTGCGAATCCATCCGGTGGAAGCTCGCCTACGAGACAATTAAACAAGGACAACAAAAATATGAGCACGTTACGGGAAACATTTCTGCATCAATTGATGGACATTTACGACGCCGAAAAACAACTGGTCAAGGCGTTGCCAAAGATCGCCAAGGCCGCCCAGAATCAGGAGCTGAGGAGCGCCATCGAATCGCACCTGGAGGAAACCGAAGGCCACGTGGAACGGCTGGACCAGGTGTTCGACATCATCGGGGCGCCGGCCAAGGGGAAAAGATGCCAGGGAATGATGGGCCTGCTCGAAGAAGGGCAGGAAATTATCAAGGACAAGGAAGGCGACGCCGCCTTGATTTGCGCCGCGCAGAAGGTGGAGCATTATGAAATCGCCACTTACGGCTGTCTGCAAACCTGGGCGCGGCTGCTGGGCGAGGACGACGCAGCCGATCTGCTGGAGGAAACCCTGGAGGAGGAAAAGGCGGCGGATGACAGATTGACCGCCCTGGCCGAGGGCATCATCAACGTGGACGAAGGCCAGGAAGAAGTGGAGGAAACCGAAACCAGACGCGGCGGGCGCACCAGGATGTCCGGCGAGAGCCGGCGCGGCTGAGAATCTATCCCGGGAGAAACGCCCTCTTCTCCCTCTCCCCGCGAGGAACGAGTGGGGAGAGGGTTGGGGAGAGGGGTTGCTCTTTTCCATGGTTCATGGGCAGGGGGGATGCCACGTCAACTGGAATAGGCTCTGAAGCGCAAGAGCCCTACCCAACCCGGAAGGAAATGCGGGTGATCAGCTCCCGGCCAAAGCCATGCTGGAGACGGTCGAGAATTTCCTTCCGGCGATAACGGACTATTTCGTCGAGCCAGGGGCTGCTGTCCACGGTGACGAACAGCGTGCCCTTGTGCAGCCCCGTGGGTTGGGCATGGGCGACGATGCGCGGGTCAATCAGGCTGTTCCAAACCTTCATGACCTCGGCCTCGGCTCGGCGGCGATCCATGCGCAAATCGGTGAGAACTTTGGGCATGATGTCGCCGACCTTGCGGGCCCGCAAAGCCCGGGCCTTTTCGAGCGGGGAAATATCCAGGCCGCGCCACTGCGCCAAGACGCGCGTGCGGGCGTCGGCCTTCGGCGGACCTAGTTTGAATTTGCGAAATGGCTTGGGGATGACGGCCACGGGCTGAAGTTTAAATCACCACGGAATTCTGGCAATCCTTATCCCGCGTCGCGCGTGCCCCAATCATCACCATCCTGCTCAAAACCATCGCCAAAGGGTGAAATATCCCCGCGAGCCTTCTTCTCCCTCGCCCCACGACGCAGGAGTGGGGAGAGGGGCGGCACTATGCGCACCACGACACATAATCCTCGTAGTTTCAATCATTTCGAACTTCAGCCACTTCCGAGGTTCATGAGGGGAATGCCACGCCTACCGGGATAGGCGCTAAGCCGGAACGATTCAGTTGGAATTGGGGAGCACACGCCTCCAGCGTGTGGTTTATGGCGTCCCGCCGCAAACTTCAATTCCGATATTCCCCAAACCAATCAGTGCTGTGCAAAGGCAAAACGGGCCGACGGCGTGACGCCGTCGGCTGCACGCGAGATGCGTGCGCTCCCCATTTCCAACTGCATCGTTCCAGCTTAGCGGTTAATTGCCTCGTACCCAAAACCAGCCAAGCGTCGCCCAATCCTGGAACCACTCGCCCACCGGCGGCATCGCGCCCTTTTCCGGCAGGCTGCGCAAAGCGCGTTCCAGCGACGCCCCGCTTTGGAGCGCGACGAGCAAGTTGTATTGGGCCGGGTTAAGCCGCTTGTAATAAACAACGTTTTGGTAACGATGGACCGCGAGACGGATCGCGCGGCGCTCGGGCAATCGCGGTACGCGCTTCCGCGAATGAGCGGACGAGGTCGCGATGGCATTGCTGGCCTCGCCCCGCAAGCGCGGGTTTTCGCGCAGGGCGATGAGGTAATCATCCAGCGGCCATGCAAGTTGCAACAAGGTGATATAAGGTTGCAGCCGAAGACGAATCCGCGCCGCATCGCGGCCCAGCAGATCAGCGGCCGCCACCGGAGCTTTGGCCTCGTTGTCGAAAGCCTCGATATGCGCCCATTCGAGCCGCGCCATGTCCGAGGCCAATTCCCGGAGCGCGCCCGTCCAGCGCGGTTCCACTTGGATGAACTCAATCAGCCGCGCACCCAGATCGCGCAAGGTGAAGCGGCGCGACGGATGGCTGGCCAGGTAAGCCACGGCCAGATCGTGAAAGCGGCGTTCGCCCAGCACCGCGCGCACACCCGGATAATCCTCGGCAAAACATTCCATCAACCGCAGCCAATACTGGCGGTTGTAAATTTCCAGCCGCTCGAATGACGTCAGCCGTCGGTTGGGCTTGATGAAACTCGCGGCGATTTTTTTCGTTGGGCGGCCATCGCTCCATTCCGGGCGCATCCGTTCCGAGGCCGTCAACGGGCGCATCACCGCCTGCGCCATCAAACGCTGCAAGGCGCGCAATTCGGCAAGACTCTGACGCTTAGGCCGGGGTGGTTTCGGTTTCAAGATGGCTGATGAATTGATTCGCCTTCAACGCCTCGCCATGCACTTCATCGAAGCTCGGAATGTGCGCATCCCATTCCAGCAACGTCGCGGTGCGGCCGGCCAGCCGCGCCGCATGGGCGTAGAGTTTCCACACCGGTTCAATCACCGCATGATCGTGCGTGTCCAAAATGTATTTCCGATACCGCGAATGGCCGGCGATGTGCATCTGCGCGACCCGTTCCACCGGCACATTGTCCAGGTAGGTGAAAGGATCGAAACCATGGTTGAACGACGAGACGTAAATGTTATTTACATCCAGCAAAATGCCGCAATCCGCGCGTTCGACGACCTCGGTGAGAAATTCCCATTCGGTCATCTCCGAAACGTGAAACTCGGCGTAACTGCTCACGTTCTCGACCGCGATGGGCACCTCCAAAAAATCACGCGCCTCGCGAATCTTGCGCGCGGCCACCTTGGCGGCGGCAAAAGTATAGGGTATCGGCAGCAAATCATGCGTGTAACGCCCATCCACGCTGCCCCAGCAAAGATGGTCGGAGAGCCAGGGCGTTTTGGTGCGGCGGACTAGTCGCTTGAGCTTGCGGAGATGCTCGCGGTTCAATGGTTCGGCCGAGCCGAAGTACATCGAAACGCCATGCTGCACCACGCGGTATTGTTCGAGGATGCGGTCAAGGATTTCGAGCGGGCGGCCGCCCTCGACCATGAAATTCTCGGAGATGATTTCGAACCAATCCACCACCGGCTTGCGTTCGAGGATATGCCGGTAATGGGGAATCCGCAGCCCGATGCCGACGCCGTAATCTGTGAATGAGTTAAAGCGGTTGGCAGGCATAACACGCTGATTGCGGATTGCGGATTTTATTGACGCCTATGTAAGTAATGCACGAAATCCAAGGGCGACGCATTTCCGTCCTGAACGGGGATTGCAACCATGACCCACAAATCCACCAAATGCGGCCGCTATGTTCCCCCTCTCCTCGGGGGAGAGGGCCGGGGTGAGGGCGGTCGTAATCACTGACTTTGGCGCGCATTAACATTAATTATCTAGGATTCAACAGATTGCAGAATGGGAGGCAAGCTCCAGAGAAATACCCAGCCCCAATCGCACGCGGACGCAGTTTCAAGTTCCGGGTTTTGGGTTTTAAACTGGCAAAAGAGCTGGGAGGCAATGCTGAGCATCGAACACCGAACTCTGAATGTTCGATGTTCGGAGTTCGATGTTGGTTGTTCGATGTTTTGGGGCGTTTAATTTCAGGCCTTCGCCTTTTCCTTCTGCATCTTCTCCCACTTCTTGATGTCGGCCTTGGTGATGCTGCAGCCGCCCTTGCCCTTGCAATCATTTTTGAACTTGCAGGCGTGGGCATCGGTTTTGCAGCCGCCCAGGCCTTTGCAATCATTCTGGCCGGAACAATCCTGGACTTTGGGAGCCTTCTTGGCTTCCTTGCCAGGCGAAGCAGAGCTTTTGTTGGTGGTGGCGCCGTCGTCGCGGGCATGGGCTTGGTTGACAGCCGCGCCGCTCAGCAGGCCGGTGATGGCGATGGTCGTGATGATGTTGCGTGTGGATTTTTTCATGGGGATCAGTTATGTGGTTGCTGCGGACACAAGTTAATTGAGCGCATTAACGCCCGGCGCGTTCAAGCGCAAAATGGCAATCTTTAGTCGTGGCAATTTAACGCTCTTGAATTCGCCTATCTCCCGGCTTGTTGCAGGAGCATGCGTTCAAGCAGTCTCTCGTTCTCGTTGAATCTCAGCAATAGGGCGGTCACGTGTCCAATACGGGTCAGTCCGATAATGCGAACTCCTTCCAGCCCAAAATGTTCGCTCCAGCGATCCTGTCTTGGGTTGAAAAATCGAACGAACTCTCCACTACCTGGATGAATTGAGCCGACGTCCGTGCCTTTCGCGCGATTGCAGCGGGCACATGAAAGAGCGAGATTGGACAGTTCAGTAATGCCGCCATGCTTGCGGCTGATGATGTGATCAACTTCACAGCCCGCCAGCAGAAGAGCCTCAAGGATCAGACAGTATTCGCAGCGCCCGCCGGCCCGAACCCGTATCTCGCGCCGCAACTGCTGGCTGATGGCGTCAGCCATGCTTGGCTGTCAAAGCCTTGGCCTTCGCCAGGACGACCAGGTGTTCCAGCTTCAGATAATCGTCCAACTCCACTTTTTCGTCGGGCAGCAGACCGGATTCTTTTTCCTTGGTGATCAAATTCCATACACGTTGGCGCGACGCATCCGAGGCTTTGAAATTCGCCAGCGATTGCGCCGGAATCTGCTCGACCAGAAAATCCACAATCTCATCGCTGACATTCATGCCCGCATCGTAGCAGAAAATCTTGCATTCGACAAGCCCGGAAAAAGTCGCATTTGGGTAAAATTATGGGGAAGCCGGCCCTTCCTTGCGCGCCAAGTTGGAATAATGCGCCACCCAATACAGTGCCACCGCCATCAAGCCCGTCAGCAGCGCCGCCAGTCCCCAGGCAAACGGGGGCAGCAACACCGGCGGGCGCCCGGTTAGCTCCAACCGTTTGGCGTCGTTCCAGATGCAGCTAAAGAAGAGCACATGCAGCACGACATACGCGATGGCGATAAAGACAGAAACGACCACGGAAAATTCCCCCATGCCGGGGAAATTGAAGGTGAAATTTTGCATAATAGATAGATTACAGGGTTTGACCAAGTTGATTGGGCAAATCAGACCACCGCGCGCCCAAGCTGTCAATAAAATGACCACAATGCCCGGCACAAAGGGGCGCACTCATCCTGATTCGCAATATCAGCCGGCACATTCACGCAGCATGAACCCGGCGGCGCGCCTTTCTTCTCCCTCGCCCCATTCGATGTTGGCTATTGGCTATTGGCTATTGAATATTGGGTGTTTTCCAAATCCCCCAGGGCTGAAAGCCCGCAATATGACATCCTGGGCTGGAGCGAGCACCGCGAGCGCAGGCCCAGATATCCAGCCACCATCCATGCAAAACCTGAAGGGCCGGCACGCTTGGCCAAATGATCAGACCCCCG
Source organism: Pedosphaera sp. (assembly GCA_028293265.1). The sequence continues at coordinate 8,505 of JAQGPB010000217.1, forward strand.
TGCAGAAAAACGACCCTTTTGGCGTGTAGGGAAAAATTTTTTTTTCACCCCTCAAAAACCCCGTGCTTTTTTGAAAGCACCAAACCCGCATGAACATTGCCCGCAACCGCCTTTTTTTCACAAAGATTCATCAAACAAAATAAACGTGTCAAACCTACCGTAGGTTTCATTTTCCAGCATCTGCTTTGGTAATCTTGGTCTTATGAATACTCAAAATGGAGTATGGGAGAATTGGAGTGCCGGCCCGTCGGCAGCAAAAGCACAGACTCGCCTCCCTGTATGGTGTCCGCCCTTCAGGGTGTCCCGGCGCGCACGTGGTGCCGCGCTCCTCCGCGTCACCCCAGCCGACAGCCGCCAAGCCCGGCCAACTCCGCTTGGCTCAGCTTTGCTCACCTCAACCTCGCCGGACCGGTTTAGGCCGCTTTTGCCCGGTTTTGCCCGGTTTGGCATTGGAGCTTGGTTATTCTCTGGAGCTTGGACGCTTGGAGCTTCTCAAACGGCGCGGAGTTTCTCACCAAATCTGTACGCGCCCAACCCGCCGCCGCCGGGCGCATGGGGCGGAGTTTCTCGCCAAATCAGCTTAAATTGCGCTCAAGTCCCCACCCGCCCCACCCTCAAGCCCATGTCCCAGCTCTCTAAACAGTTGCCCCAACCCCCTTCGTGCGCCATTATCAGGGGTATGTCTGCGAGCAGGCTTGATGAGTCCGCGCTGCGTCCCGCCGAGCATCTGCTCGTGTGGGCGTTCGCCATTTCCCTCGCCATGCATGTCCTGATCTACGGCGGTTTTCTCGTGGGTCATCGCCTCGGTTGGTGGAAAAGGGACATGATGCCCGCCTGGCTCAAATCCACCAAGCAAACCCTCGCCGAAATCAAAAAAAACCAGCCGCAACCGGTCATGCAGGAACCTCCGTTGTTGTTCGTGGAGGTGAATCCCGAGGCAGCCACGCAGGACGCTCCCAAGAACGCCAAGTATTATTCTTCCCAAAACGCCAAAGCCGCCAATCCCGATGCCACGATTGACACGCAGACGCCCAAGATTGATGGTTCACAGACCCACATCCCGAAGACGGAAAGCGCTCCACGGTCCCGTCCCGTGCCCTTGCAACCTTCACCTCCAAAGCCCCCCGCCGACGCGCAGCAAGCCGATGCGGATGAAAAGCCCAAACCCAAAGGCGGCCCCAAAATCGGCGACCTCGCCATGGCCAAACCCGCCCCCCAACCGGGCGACGGACAAGTCGAAGATGGCAAAGGCGAAGCTCAGACCGAAGTCCACAAACGTCCGCACACGCTTGCTGAGGTGACGGACCAACAAACGCTTCACGGCGAGAAAATGAAACAGGATGGCGGCGTGTCGCGACGCCTGAGAATTTCCTCGCTTGACACCACGGCCACTGCAACTGGCGCTTACGACGCGGCGCTCATCCGCGCGATTCAATACCATTGGGACGATCTGCTCGAACGCAGGGAATTTTCGCGCGACCGCAGCGGCAAAGTGGTGCTGGAATTCAACCTGCTTTACAACGGCGACATCACCGATTTGCGCGTCATCGAAAGCAACGTCGGCGATGTGCTCACCTATGTCTGCCAGCGTGCCATCCTGGATCCCAAGCCCTTTCCTCCCTGGCCAACGGACATGCGCCGCGTGATCGGAGGCGACTCGCGCGACGTGACCTTCACTTTTTATTACGAATAAACCGCCCTGCCACCGATCCACCAACTCACAAATACGATGGAACTGTTCTTCAAAATCATCATGTTGCTTACGTCCACCATTGGACTGGCCTTCATCATCGAGCGCGGGTTCGCGCTGCGCTGGAACCGCGTGCTGCCGCGCGGCCTCGAAAGCGCCGCCGAGGCCTGTCGCACCGCCGCCGACCGGCCCGTGCTGCGCCGCCTGTGCGAGCAATCCAAATCCCCGCTCTCCCGCCTGCTGCTGGCCGCCGAGGAACATCTCGACCTGCCCAAGGAGGAAAACGAAAGCGCGCTCCAAACCCGCGCCCGCCAGGAGATTGGCCGCCTCGAACGCGGCCTCGTCGTGCTCGAAATCGTGGTCGGCATCGCGCCGTTGCTCGGCCTGGTCGGCACGATCTACGGCATGATGACCTTGTTCGGCGGCTTGGGCGAATCCGGTCTCGGTGACAACGCGGTGCTGGCCAAGGGCATTGCGCTCATCCTCCAATTCACCATGATGGGTCTGCTCATCGCAATCCCTTCGCTCATCTCCTGGAGTTATTACAACAAGAAAGTCGAGATGCTCGCCGTGGAAATGGAAAATGTCTGCGCGGAATTTCTCCGCCGCCAATACCAGTCCAAGTCCAAGCCCCAGGCCCAGGCCGTCAACCGTTGAACCAGTCATGCGCTTTTTCATCCGCAAAAAACGTCAACCGCCCGCCGTCATCATTGTGGCGTTGATTGACGTGCTCATCGTGGTGCTCATCTTCCTGATGGTCACGACCACGTTCAAGAAACCTCAGCCATCCTTGAAGCTTTCTTTGCCGGAATCCAACCATGCGACCAAGGCGGGCGCGAGCGAGGCTCCGCCGCTCGTCGTGTACATCGAGGAAAACGGCAATCTGCGCTATGGTCCCGAGGCCAAACTCTGCACGCCAGACGATCTCAAAAAGGAGCTGCTGTCAGAGGTTGCAAAAAATCCGCAACTCAAACTTTCCCTGAATGCGGACACCAAGGCGCCGTTCGGCCGCATCGTGAAAGTGATGGACATCGCCAAGGAAGCGAAAATCAGGACGATGGATGCGTTCACCAAGCAGGCCGGGGCGCCTTAGCGGGAAAATTCACGTTGACCGTCTGCGGTGCGTTTACTTATCGTTGGCTTGAAAAACCACAAAAATCAAAATTATGAATACGATCGTTCCTCTCATTAGCTCCGGAGTCGCGGGGCCGCTGGGCGTTTTGCATCTGCCACGCCTGTGGCTCAAAACCTCGCTGGAAGCACGCGGCAAGCAGTCCGCCGGCTATCCCAGTTGCTGCAAAGGCTACGACCAGATTTTCGTTGACGGCCTCGGGCTCAAGCGCGAAGCCGTGCTGGATTTCATCAAGACCAGCAAGCCGACCTACCCGGAATTCGAAGCCTGGGTCAAAAAGAACGGCACCAAGCTCGACAAGGCCTCGATTGAAAAATTAAATTCCGCCATCAAGGGTTACATCCACGACGATGACACGCGCAAAGGCATCCTCGGCGCCAACGGCCTGCCGGACGACGCCTCGGCCTGCAAGGACGCCGTGAACCTGAACAACCTCGACGACTGGAAGGAATTCCACGAAGCGGCGTTGAAGTAAGCTCGCTTTCATTTTCTGCAACCGGCCCCGGCAAACAGCCTGGGCCTTTTTTTTGGGCTTCGCCTCTCGACAGGCGCATTTTTTTTCTTATATTGCTTGGAAGTTATTCAAAGAAAGTCCGCAATTTTATGAAGACCAGCGATCATCTT
>JAQGPB010000218.1 GCA_028293265.1 Pedosphaera sp.
CACCAATTTTCAGACTGTCAATATCAGCATCGCCCCACCCGTCAGCTCCATCCCGAACATCACGGGCCTGACCGCCAATCCCGACGGCAGTTTCAATCTGAGCCTGACCGGCGCCCCCGGCTACACCTACATTTTGCAAGCGACAACGAATATATTTTCATCCGCCGACTGGCTGTCTGTTGCCACGAACACGCTTGGCACCAATGGCGTCTGGCAGTTCAATGACGCGCAAGCCACCAACTTTCAGCAACGGTTCTATCGGCTCCAACTCGCGCAGTGATTGGCTTGCGGAACCGGGTGGATTTGTTTTCATACCATTGTGCGCCTGTCACCTTGACGTCCCCTTCCCGCCAGCGTGAACAAGCGCGCTGATGGTCCCGTCGTAATGAGCGTAATCGAAGCAAATTTCCTGCACGTCCAAGCTGCGTCCCTTTGCCTGGGCGAGAATCGCCTCGGCCAACCGCACGGAGAAATTTACGTGGCAGGAACGACGCCAAATTTCCGCCAATGGACCGAAAAGCGCACCGTATTCTCACCTTCGTTGATCACCATAACTAAGTAAGTGGCAGAAAGTTCTTTCACATTTTGTTCGTAGGCGTTCATCGAAACGCCAGCATTTTCAAGGGTTTTCGCAGATCAATTGGAAGTTTTGTGAAAGAACTTTTTGCCGACTACTTAATGATGTGGGTGCAGATATAAAACGCGCCTAGGCATTTGAAATCGGGCAAATGCCTAGGCGGAGTTTAACGTGATTTACTCAGGTGTCGAGACAAACTTATTCAGGCAAATTGTTTCAGAAAACCGGACGGCGGAAAAACTTTTGGCCGCACTAGTCCCGCCAATGTTAATGGCATGCATGGACAGCGTTCATGCCACCGTGTAAACTCCTGATGAAATGACCCTGCGATTGCCATCACATTGGTCCGCCTTGATTCTGAGTGGCTTTTTGATGGTGACACCGGGTGGCTTGGTCGGCGCGGAAAAATTGCAGTTCAACCGCGACATCCGCCCCATTCTTTCCGACCGCTGTTTCAAATGCCACGGTCCGGACAAGTCCGCCCGCAAAGCCTCGCTCCGCCTCGATCAATCGCGAGACGCCTACGCCGAACTCAAGGAACCGCATACCCATGCCATCGTTCCCGGCAAACCTGGCGATAGTCTCGTCATCCAGAAGATTTTTTCCAGCGACGAGGAAGAAGTCATGCCCCCAAAAAAATCAAATCTAACATTGACCGCCGAGGAAAAGCAAAAGATCCGCCGCTGGATCAAAGAAGGCGCCGAATACCAGCCCCATTGGGCTTTCATCCCGCTGCCCGATTCTGTGGCCGTGCCGGCAGTAAAAAACAAACACTGGCCGCGTAATGAGATTGACCGCTTCATTCTCGCACGTTTGGAAAAAGCGGGTCTAAAACCTTCAGTCGAAGCCGACTAATTTCATTGGTTGCGCCGCGTCACCTACGATCTCACCGGCCTTCCTCCCGCGCCGTCCGACGTTGATGATTTTATACGCGACCAGTCGAAAGACGCCTTTGAAAAAGTTGTGGACCGCTTGTTGGCCTCAAAACATTTTGGCGAGCGCATGGCCGTGCCGTGGCTCGATGCAGCCCGATACGCGGACAGCTACGGTTATCAAAGCGACCAATTGTGCAACACTTGGCCTTACCGGGATTGGGTCATCGCGGCGTTCAACAATAATCTTTCCTACGACAAATTTCTCACGGAACAACTCGCGGGCGACCTCATTCCCCATCCCTCCCGCAAGCAGCGTCTCGCCACCGCTTTCAACCGGCTCCATCGCCAGACCAACGAAGGCGGGAGCATCGAAGACGAATGGCGAAACGAATATGTCTCCGACCGTGTCCACACCTTCGGCACCACCTTTCTTGCGCTGACCTTCGAGTGCGCCCGGTGTCACGATCACAAATTCGATCCCATCCTCCAGCGCGATTACTACAGCCTCGGCGCGTTCTTCAACAGCATTGACGAATACGGCCTTTACAATGACTCCGCCCACGTTCCGACTCCCTCCTTGCTGCTGCCCACGCCGGAACAGGAAAAAGCCATGCTCTCCACGGCTCAAACCTTGCAGGCAAAAGCAAACGCTCTGACCGAAGCAGGGCAGGGGAGCGAACCCGCCTTTCAGGATTGGCTCAAACGTTCCGACCTCTCGACAAATATTCCCGGATTGCTCGCGCATTTCACCTTTGATGCCTTGACGGGCGACCATCAGATCGCGAACGAACTCAAGCCCGGCGAACTCAGCTCGCCGATTCATGGCAACACCCTGGTTGCCGGCAAAACCGGCCAGGCGCTGCAATTCACGGGCGACGACGAATTCACGCTGCCCGCGAACCTTGGCTCGCTCCAACCATGGGATCAATATTCCGTCGTGTTCTGGTTGCAAATCCCCAAGACCATCACCAACGGCATTATTTTCCACGCCTCGCGAGGGACCGACTCAGGTTTTTTCGGCACCGAACTTTCCCTCGATCAAGGCCGATTATTCTTTGCTGTGAAACGTTTCTGGCCGGGAAATGCGCTGGCCGTCCGTTCGTTGCAGACACTTCCGCCCGGTGAATGGGTGCAGGTGGGCGTCAGTGCCGATGGTTCCGGCAAGGCCGAGGGCGTGACGCTCTTTGTAAATGGCGAGCTAATTAAAACGGAAATTGTCCGCAACCATCTTGAAAAGAGCCCGCAAAATGACGGCGCCAGCCTGAGCTTTGGAGCGCGCTTCCGTTCGGCGGGCCTCAAGGGCGGTTTGCTGGATGAACTGCGCGTTTACAATCGCCCGCTTGCGCCGGTCGAAATGCGGCAATTGTTCGACGGCCATGCTTTGCACCACGCCCTTGCGCAAAAAAATCAAGGGAGCCTGCGTGAATACTATTATGCGGCGATTGTGGAAACCATCGCGCAAGCCCGTGCTGATCGCGCCCAAGCCCTCAAAACCTGGCTGGCGGCGCGCGACCCGGTCCAGGAAACCAGCGTCATGGAAGAACTTCCCGCGCCTCGTCCGGCTTACCTGCTGGCCCGAGGTCGCTACGACGCGCCCAAAGACGAGACCACTTTCGTGGCCCGCGCAACGCCCGCCGCCTTGCCGCCATTCCCAACGAATGCGCCGCGCAATCGTCTTGGTCTGGCACAATGGTTGACCGAGCCCCATCATCCGTTGACCGCTCGCGTCGCCGTCAACCGTTACTGGCAGATGTTTTTTGGCCGGGGCATCGTCGCCACCACGGAAAATTTCGGCGTCCAAGGCGCGCCGCCATCCCATCCCGAACTGCTCGACTGGCTGGCCCGCGACTTTGTCAATTCTGGCTGGGACACCAAGGCGTTGCTCAAAAAAATCGTCTTGAGCGCCACTTACAGGCAGGACTCGAAACTTCGTCCCGACTTGCGCGAAAAAGACCCGGAGAATCTTTTGCTCGCGCGTGGCCCATCGCAACGCCTGCCCGCCGAGATGATTCGCGATACCGCGCTCGCGGCCAGCGGGCTGTTGCAGGAAGATTTGGGCGGTCCGCCGGTCAGCCCCTATTCGCCCGGCGATCTTTGGCGCGAGAGCAATGCCATGAGTCCCGCGTACCATCAAAGCGTGGGCGAATCGCTTTACCGTCGCAGCCTTTACACGGTTTGGAAACGCACCGCGCCAATGCCCGACATGATGGCGTTCGACGCTCCTTCGCGCGAAGTCTGCGTGGTCAAACGCAACAATACCAGCAGCCCCCAGCAGGCGTTTGTTTTGCTCAATGACACCCAGTTTGTGGAAGCGGCGCGGGTGCTTGCGGAGAAGGCTATCAAGGAGGCAGGCGCGGATTCTGAGGCGCGGATTCGCTTCGTCTTTCAGCGTCTTACTGCCCGCGATCCGGATGCGCAGGAACTTAAATTGTTGATGGAGCTTTTGCACGAACAGTCGTCAATATTTGAGGCCGAGCCTGCTCGTGCTGAAAGGCTTGTGTCGGTAGGCGACCGCAAGCGCGACCCCGCCTTGAACCTCGTGGAACTCGCGGCCACTACCACTCTGGCCCAAGCCATCCTCAACCTCGATGCCACCATCTGGAAACGATAAACCCGTGTATTCGTCAATTATCCCCCATTCCGACCCGTTCGCCATCACCCGCCGCCACTTCTTTTCCAAAACCGCCCGCGGCCTCGGCGCGATGGCGCTTGCCGGACTGTTGCCGCGAACCATGCTGGCAGCTTCGGAACGGAAATCCTTGGGCGGCCTTCCCGGCTTTCCAAATTTCGCCCCCAAGGCCAAGCGCATCATCTATCTTTTCCAAAGCGGCGCCCCATCGCAGATGGATTTGTTCGATTACAAGCCGCTCCTCAACCAACATCACGGCGAACAACTCCCGGATTCCGTTCGCGGCAGCCAGCGCCTGACCGGCATGAGCGCGCAGCAAAGTTCCATCCCGCTGGCGGGGTCCGTTTTTGAATTCAAGCAGCACGGACAGGCAGGGACTTGGTTCAGCGAACTGCTTCCCCACACGGCGCGAGTGGCGGATGAACTCTGCGTGATCCGCTCGATGTACACCGAGGCCATCAATCACGACCCGGCGATCACCTTTTTCCAGACCGGCTCGCAAATCGCGGGCCGGCCCTCGCTCGGTTCCTGGATTCATTATGGCCTCGGCACGGTGAACCAGAATCTTCCCGCCTTTGTCGTGCTCATCACGCCGAACAAGAATGACCAGCCGCTTTATGCGCGTCTCTGGGGCAGCGGATTTCTCGACTCGCGTTACCAAGGCATCCAGTTCCGTTCCGGCAAGGAACCGATTCTTTACATGTCCAATCCCGACGGGCCCTGCGGCAGCGGGCGACGCGCTTTGCTCGACAAATTGAACGCGCTGAATCAAATCCAGTTTGAAAAGGAGCTTGACCCCGAAATTGAATCGCGCATCGCCCAGTACGAAATGGCCTACCGGATGCAAAGCAGCGTGCCGGAAGTCACCGATCTTTCCCAGGAACCGGACCACATTTTCGAGCTTTATGGACCCGACAGCCGCAAGCCCGGCACCTTCGCGGCAAACTGCCTGCTGGCCCGGCGATTGGCCGAACGCGACGTGCGTTTCATCCAGCTATATCATCAAGGCTGGGATCAGCACGACAATCTGCCCGCCGCCATCCGGGTGCAGGCCCGCGAAATCGACCAGCCCAGCGCTGCGCTCATCCAGGATTTGAAGCAGCGCGGCATGCTTGACGACACGCTGGTGGTCTGGGGCGGCGAGTTCGGCCGCACCTGTTACTCACAGGGAAAACTGACGAAGGACAACTATGGCCGCGACCATCACCCGCGCTGTTTCAGCATCTGGATGGCCGGCGGCGGCGTCAAGCCGGGCATCAGTTACGGCCGCACGGATGATTACGGTTACAATATCGCCGATGCCAGCGGCGCGGCGATTTATCCGGACAAAAGCCAATTCATGCCGGGCGCAGTCCATGTGCATGACCTGCAGGCCACATTGCTTCACCTGCTCGGCATTGACCACGAACGCTTGAACTATCTTTATCAGGGCCGCCGGTTTCGCCTCACCGATGTCGAGGGCCATGTGGTAAAGGACATTTTAACCTGACGAATTTTTCAACCATGCCTGCCAGATACACCATCGGATTGGATTACGGCACGAACTCAGTGCGCGCGCTGCTGGTGAACGTGGCGGACGGCCACGAGGTCGCCACGGCAGTGTGGAATTACGCGCATGGCGAACATGGCGTGATTTTGTCCTCCGACCCAAATCTCGCGCGCCAACATCCGGCGGACTACGTCACCGGCGCTGAAATCACGCTCAAAAAAGTAATCACGCTGGCGAAGCGTCAAGTTCGGGGATTCAAGGCCGAACAGGTCATCGGCCTGGGCGTGGACACAACCGGCAGCACGCCGCTTCCCGTGGACGCCGCAGGACAACCGCTCGCGTTCCAGCCCAAGTTTTCCAAACACCCGGCGGCGATGGCCTGGTTGTGGAAGGACCACACGGCAGTCGCCGAGGCGACCGAGATCACGCGGCTCGCGCGAAAACTGCGCCCGCAATACCTGGCGAAATGCGGCGGCACCTACAGCAGCGAATGGTTTTTCAGCAAAATTCTCCATTGCCTCCGCACCAGTCCCGAAGTGTTTGCCGCCGCCCATTCCTGGGTGGAACTGGCGGATTGGATTCCTGCCATGCTCACCGGCACAACTGCACCGGAACAATTGCAGACCGGCATTTGCGCCGCCGGTCACAAAGGGATGTATAACGAGAAATGGGGCGGCTATCCCGACGCCGATTTTCTTGCGCGACTTGATCCTAAAATGGGACGCCTGCGTTCGCGCCTGTGTTCGCGCGCCCGGGCGATTGACTGCGCGGCGGGCGGTTTGACGCCGGCTTGGGCGCGGCGCACCGGTCTGCCGCCGGGCATTCCAGTCGCGATTGGCGCATTGGACGCGCACCTTGGCGCGGTGGGTTGCGGCATCAAGCCGGGAACCTTGGTCAAAGCCATTGGCACCAGCACCTGCGACATGATGATCGTTCCACCGGGCAAAAAACTGGCGGACATTCCCGGTCTTTGCGGCATTGTCGAAGGGAGCATTTTGCCGGGGTATTATGGTTTGGAAGCTGGACAGTCGGCGGTCGGCGATATTTTCAACTGGTTCGTCAATTATCTTCAACCGCTCGGCGCAAAAGCCGGGTCGCACGTCACGCTCAGTGCTGGGGCGGCAAAACTGAAAGCAGGCGAATCGGGTTTGCTCGCGCTCGATTGGAACAACGGCAACCGGACAATTCTCGTGGATCAACGCCTCACCGGTTTGCTGCTCGGCCAGACGCTGTACACAACGCCCGCTGAAATTTACCGCGCCTTGATCGAAGCCACGGCTTTCGGCGCGCTCACCATCATCAATCGCCTGGAAGAATATGGAGTGCGTGTGAAGGAAGTGGTCAATTGCGGCGGCATCGCGGAAAAAAATCCGCTGGTCATGCAAATTTATGCGGACGTAACCGGCCGGCCAATGAAACTTTCGCGTTCCGGTCAAACCTGCGCGTTGGGAGCGGCCATTGCGGGCGCGGTGGTCGCGGGAAAAAAAGCGGGCGGTTATGATTCCTTTGCCCCGGCGCAAGCAGCCATGACCGGA
>JAQGPB010000220.1 GCA_028293265.1 Pedosphaera sp.
AAAAATGTCCTGGTTTGAAAACTACACGACAGTCAGCGTCTTTTTCGTTGCCTAATTCTTTCCGATGAACTTATTATCCTCCGACAGCAAAGGTTAAGCCGCACCCATTTTGAAAGCATTGCCAATCTTATGGACGACTTGAAAATGCAGGACATGATTCTCCGCCATCTGTTCACCAATCCCGGCCGCGAAGCCATCCTGGTGCCCTCGATGTTCACCCCGCCCATCATGCTGAGCAACATCTTCCGCATCGGCGGAGTGTTGAAGGGCAGGGGCTACACGACCGCTCCCGTGCGGCGTATGGGCGGCTGGCACATTCGCCTGCTCGATCCCGGAATGGCTTATTGCGAGGCGAATCCCCATCCCCAGCCGCGCGGCCATTGAGGTGGTTCAATGGTTTAGTGCCGCTGACGATGGCCAGCGGGCGAACTGGAACAGCGAACATTGGATGTTCGACCTGCTCAGCTCCTCCATTTAAAGAAGCCCATCCAGTCTTCTGTCTTCAACCCATTTTCCCAAAGGGCATCACCCCATTTGTGCCGGTCACAGAACTTTGGTTACTATATTGGCGGTCTGAAATTGCCGCCCGCAAAAGGAGTGAAAAGCTGTGCCCGATCATTCCGACAAATCGAATTTGCCGCCTGTGCGGCTTCAAATCTGCCTGGCTTTGAGCCTCGCCGCGTTCCTTGTCTCCTGCGCCTCGCAGGAGCAAGCCGTGCTCCAGCCATCGCGCATCACCCCGGCGAACAGCGACGGCAGCAATCTGCGCACGCACGGTTTCCTCATCGTCAACACGCCCGCCGAGTTGCATTTCGACGAGCATTCAGCCCGCCGTTTTCCCCACACCGGTTACGGCATTTATGATCCTCACAACCATTCGCTGGTGCAATACATCCCCAACCACGCTGGCAAGATGAGCGAAATTCCCTCAACCGTCCTTCTGCCTGCCGGTCCTTACCAAATCCAGGCGCACGCACCCGATGGCCGTCCCATTACCATCGCCATCGTCATCCGCCCTCAAACCGAGACCACCGTCTATCTCGAATTCGACACCGGCCCCCCGTCATCCGTCACCGGCGAAGTCTATCGCATCCAGCTTTCCGGCCAGACCATCGGCTGGGTCACCGAGGCGGTCGCGAAATGGCCAGCACGATGAGACAGGCTTTCCGCACCCGGGAAAAATCTCCACTGCCGCTGGACGCAGGTTGGAATTTGGGGCTTGGTTATTCTCTGGAGCTTGGATGTTGGACGCTTGGGGCTTTGCAAAGCTTCCGCATAAATCCGGAGACATCCACGTAGTTATTCAGCGGCTTTCACCTTGATTTTTCGCGACTCAAAGCTTATCTAATCATCCGCATCAATTGCCTGGAAAACATGAAGACGCTCGAGGTTACATCGCAGTCGCCAGTCCCGGCGGAACGCAGATTTTTTCGGGCCGACCCGGAAAACCGCCAGTTCTACATCATCCTTTGCATCCTGCTCTGGTCGGTCCTCGCCTATCTGTTCATCAGCCATTTCATCGTAATGGCTGTGCAGATCAAGGGCACGAGCATGAGCCCCACGTTGCTGGATGGACAGCGTTACATCCTTTACCGCTGCCCCTTTCTCTGGCGCGCGCCGCGCAAGGGCGAAATCGTCGTCATCCGCGACCCCGAGGATCACGATCTTTCCATCAAGCGCGTCATCGCCCTCCCCAACCAGGTGATTGAAATCAAGCGCGACGGCGTCTATGTGGACAACGCCAAGCTTGAAGAACCCTATCTCACCGCCGATGCCGCGTGGGCCTCGGGCAACAAACGCATCAAGGCCACCCATCTCGGCCCCAAGGATTTTTATGTCATGGGCGACAACCGCGACCGCAGCGCCGACAGCCGCATCTACGGCCCCGTCCCCAGCAACTTCATCCTCGGCCTGATCCGAAAATCGGACTGAGTGGATTTCCGACGCGCTTAAATTGTAGCAGACGAGGTGACGAGTCTCTAACTTTTTCGTGTTTGCGCACATAAGGGCCTCGTTGCCAGATTACTCCCATCATCCGTATTTTTAACGGGCCGCTCGCCGTAATTTCTATTGCTGCCTTTATTATTTCGGCTACTATCTCCTTCCAGATTGTCCGCGCCGGTGAACCCAGCCGGCGGCAATATCATTCCCAATCAGCCTGCAAAAGTTTTATGAAAACTCTTAACTTCATCTCCCGTTTTCTTTGCGCAATGGCGGCCTTGGCTTGCGTCACTTTCGCCACCGCCGCGCCGCCCAAATTGGTCGCCACCGTCGAAGGCATCAGCGAATACCAGCTCGACAACGGCCTGCGCTTCCTGCTTTTTCCCGACAACTCCCAATCCAAGATCACCGTGAATCTCACCGTCCTGGTCGGTTCGCGGCAGGAAGGTTACGGCGAAACCGGCATGGCGCATCTGCTCGAGCACATGGTTTTCAAGGGCACGCCGCGCCATCCCAAGGTGCCCAAAGCGTTGCAGGACCACGGCGCCATCTTCAACGGCAGCACCTCCACTGACCGCGTCAACTACTTCGAGACGCTCGCCGCCAGCGATGAAAATCTCGACTTCGCCATTGATCTCGAAGCCGACCGCATGGTCAACAGCTACATCAAGGGCGAGGACCTCGCCTCCGAAATGACCGTCGTGCGCAATGAATTCGAGCGCGGCGAAAACTCCCCCGCCGGCGTCCTCAACAAGCGCATCGAGGCCACCGCTTACGAATGGCATAATTACGGCAAGCCCACCATCGGCAACCGCAGCGACATCGAGCGCGTCCCCATCGGGAATCTGCAAGCCTTTTACAAAAAATATTACCAGCCCGACAACGTCATCCTCGTGGTCGCCGGCAAGTTCGAGGAGGCGAAGGCGCTGGCTCTCGTCGAAAAATATTTCGGCCCCATTCCGCGCCCCGAACGCAGGCTCAGCACCACTTACACCGAGGAACCGCCCCAGGACGGCGAGCGCACCGTCGTGCTGCGCCGCATCGGCGATGTCGGTGTTGTCGGCGTCGCCTATCACATGCCCGCCGGGCCGCACGAAGATTCAGCCGCGTTGCAAGTGCTTGCGAACATCATGACCACCCAGCCTTCCGGCCGGCTTTACCAGGCCTTGGTTGAGGCCAAAAAAGCCTCCAGCGCGGGCGCTTTCGCCGGCGCCGAGCACGACCCCGGATTGTTTGAAATGGAAGCCGAAGTCCCCAAGGAAAATTCGCTCGATGAAGTCGAGAACATCATGCTCGCCACCGCCGAAACCATCGGCGAAAAAGGCGTCACCGCCGAGGAAGTGGATCGCGCCAAAAAGCAGATTCTCCGCGCGCGCGACCGGGCCTCCGTGAACACCAGCCAGATCGCCGTCTCGCTCAGCGAATGGGCCGCGCAGGGCGATTGGCGGCTTTATTTCCTGCACCGCGACCGCATCGAAAAGGTCACGCCCGAAGCCGTGCAGTCCGCCGCCGCCAAATATCTTCAGCGCAACAACCGCACGGTCGGCCTCTTCATCCCGAGCGATAAATCGGAGAAAGTCATCGTCCCGCCCACGCCGGAAGTGATGAGCCTCGTTTCCACTTATAAAGGCCGCACCGCCATCGCCCAAGGCGAAGCGTTCGAGGCCACGCCCGCGAACATTGAGGCCCGCACCCGCCGGGAGGAGTTGCCCGAAGGCGTGAAAGTCAACCTGTTGGAAAAGAAATCGCGCGGCCAGGAAGTGCATCTCGCGCTCACGCTCCATTACGGCAACGAGGAAAACTTGAAGGGCCTGGAATCCGCCGTCGGCTTTCTGCCCGAACTGATGATGCGCGGCACGAAAAAACTCAGCTACCAGCAGTTGCGCGATGAACTTGATCGCCTCGGCGCGACCTTGGGCACTGGCGGCGGCGGTGGCGGACGTGGTGGCCGTCGCGGTGGTGGTGGTGGTGGCGGCGGTCTCGGCTCCATCACTTTTTCCATCCAGGCCAAGCGCGACACCCTGCCGGCGGTGCTCGATATTTTGCGTCAGGTGTTGCGCGAGCCGCTCCTGCCCGCCGACCAGTTCGAACTGTTGAAACGCGAACGTGTCGCCGCGTTGGAACAGGCCAAGACCGAGCCGGCCATGCTCGCCCCGCGCGCGTTGCAACGCCAGTTGAGCCCCTATCCGCCGGAGAACATCCGCTACGTTCCCACCACCGAGGAAACCCTGGAGCGCCTGCAAAAAGTGACCTACGAGCAGGTCGCGCAGCTTTACCATGATTATCTTGGCTCGCAGTCCGGCGAACTCTCCATCGTCGGCGACTTCGACCCCGCCCCCTGCCTCGCCAGTCTCAAGGAAACCTTGGGCGGCTGGAAAGCGGCGAAGCCCTACGCGCGCATCACCATGCCGCTGGTCTCCGGCGAACCCGGCGTCCGCCAAAGCATCGAGACGCCCGACAAAGCCAACGCCACCTATACCGCCGGACTCGTGTTCCCGCTCCGCGATGACGACGCCGATTATCCCGCGCTCATCATGGGCAATTACATCCTCGGCAGCGGCACGCTTTCCTCGCGCCTCGGTGATCGCATCCGCCAGAAAGACGGCCTCAGTTACGGCGTCAGTTCCAGCCTCGTCGCCTCGCCCTGGGAACAGCGCGCCGTGCTGAGCATCACCGCCATCTGCAACCCGCAAAACATGAGCCACGTCGAGAAGGACGCCCAGGAAGAACTGGAACGCCTGCTCAAAGATGGCGTGACCAAGGAAGAACTGGAACAAGCCAAGCAAGGCTACCTCGAGGCCCGCAAAGTCGGCCGCACCAGCGACCCCGCCCTCACCGGAATCCTCTCCAGCCTCCGCGAATTGAACCGCACCATGACCTACGAGTCGGACATGGACAATAAAATCGAAGCCCTCACCCCCGAAGCCGTCTCCGCCGCCCTGCGCACCCACATAGACCCCAAAAAACTCGACGTCGTCGTCGCCGGCGATTTCGGCAACAAGACCGCGACCCTGCCTTGATAGTTTTATTGCAGGCGCCGGCGTGAGGGCATGTCGCCCAACTCCCGGAGTGCGCCCGTCCCGGGCACAGCAACGCGCAAATGTGCGGCGGTTCGCGCATCCATCAGGCCCGTTTGCCCGCCTACGGCTGTTTTTTAATCCCATGCCTTGTGGCAACGAGGTGACGAGTCTCTAACTTAATTGGGGGTAATCACCCTACTGTCATCAATTGGGTTTTTTGTGGATGGTAGAAATGGAGCATGAGGGATTTTCCATTGGTTCCTGCGCCGGCGCTGCTGAGTCGTCACGTCTCCTTAATAAGCAAGCAAGCGACGAAACCAATGAACCGGTTTATGAGAATCACAACCATTGACGAATTAACGGTGGATGAAGTTCGCGACATCTTCAAACCTCTTGAGAGCGGTGACGGCGCTGGATTCTTCACGCACGTTGCCAACGACGTTGATTGGACGGTTGAAGGCACCCATCCGCTTGCCGGTC
>JAQGPB010000232.1 GCA_028293265.1 Pedosphaera sp.
GGGGACGGTTCGTTTCTGGTGAATTATGCCCGGCTGCATCCGGAACGGAATTTTTTGGGGGTGGAACGGTTGCTCGGACGGCTGCGCAAGCTCGACCGCAAAGGGCGTCGCGCCGGACTGGCAAACCTGCGCGGACTGCGCATCGAATCCGCCTATTTTCTCGAATATCTGCTGCCGCGCGAATCGGCGGCGGCGCTGCATATTTATTTCCCCGATCCCTGGCCCAAGCGCAAACATCGCAAGAACCGTTTGATCAACGCCCGTTTCACCGAAATCGCCCGGCAGGCCCTCGCGCCGAATGGCACGGTTTATCTGCGTACGGATGATGCCGATTATTTCAGCCAGATGACCGAGGTGTTCTCAGCGAATTCCGCGTTTCGACTCGTGGAAACGCCCGCTGAATTGAGCGCGGTGGTGACGGATTTTGAGCGCAATTTCCACGCGCGCGGCGTGGCGACTTTGCGGGCGGCGTATCTTGCCTCATCACCGGATTCAGCAACGGCTCGTTGACAATGAAGCTCTTTCGTGTAGTTTTCGTGCATGGGAAAAACCATTACCATTGAGGATGATGCTTACCAGCTTTTGCGATCATTGAAGCAGGGACCCGGGGATTCATTTACGAAAGTAATCCGCAGGCATGTCCACAGCCCGGCAAAAACCAATGCCGAACTTTTGGAATATTACGAATCTCAACCGCCGCCCGACGTGGACTGGGAGATTCTGGAGCGCATCGCAAAAACGCGCGGACGCCGCTCCGGGGGCGCAAACAGATGATAGCCGACACCACTTTCCTGATTCATTTTTTGCAGGAAGGCCGCGCCGGAGTCCATGGACCAGCCCGGCGATTTTTTGCGCGGCACCGGAAAGGCGATCTGGTGAGAACATCCATGATCAACCTCGGCGAGATTGCGGTATCTTTTCCGACCTCCGCTGCCGCGTGGGAGTATTTCCAAAAATTCACGATTTACCGGCTGGCTCCCGGCGTCGTCAACGCCGCGGCAGACGTGGACCGTGAATTGATCCGGACTGGCGCCCGATTGGGCGAGAACGACAATTGGGTGGCCGGCTTTGCGCGCTATTACCGCGAGCCCATCATCAGCCTTGATGCCGCGTTTGACCGGGTTCAGGATTTGCGGCGCATCCGCTATTGAGAATGCGAATGGCACAGGCACGGAATCAAACCACCTTCGCTTGCTAAACATCAATCACCGGCCCGCCGCCGTCATCGCGGCGATTGGGTGGCGGGCTGCCACGGCGGATCGTGAAGCGCGCCTTGTTTGTGCCGGTCAGGAAACTCAAAATTCCGGACACAATCCAGATGACCAATGCGCCCCAGAAGGCGGCACGGAAATTTTCCACCTCAAAATAGGGCCGCATCAACCAGCCGACGGCGTAAAGCAACAGCGCATTGATGACAAAGGCGAAAAGGCCGAGCGTCACGATCAACAACGGCAGCGAAAGGAGTTTCAGCGTGGGGCGCACAAACGTGTTCAAGATGCCGAGGAGGAAGGCAGCCACCGCCAGGGTAAGAAACTTGTCGTGGTAATTGATCCCGCGAACGACAAACGTCGCCACCACCACGCCGATGGCGCTGTTCGCCCAGCGGATCAGAAATTGTTTCAGTTTTGGGGACATGAGGCATGTTCCGGCACGAGTCAGGATAACCGAGGCCAGCGATTTTGCACGTGAAGAAATTCGACCTGGGTTTCGGCGGTGAGCGTCACGCGGCCGAGGCCCGCGGGAAGCAATGCGAACTCGCCGGCCTTCAATGAAAGCTTCGATTCGCCAAAGCCGGTTTCCAAACGCCCGCGTAACAGACCCAAAATCTGGAGTCCTTCGCTGCGCAGATGAAAACGCTGGCCGCGTTTGACCAGGCAGGCGTCAATGCGGAACAACGGGTCGTCCACGAGCACGCGCACCTTGAGCACGGGGTTGCTCGAATAAATGCTGTTGATCAGGCGCGGCTCGAAATCCTCGAAGTCAATGCTGGCCAGTGATTGCGGGACGTGCAGTTCGCGCGGCTTGCCGTCCAAGCCGAGGCGATTCCAGTCGAACACGCGGTAGGTGGTGTCCGAATTCTGTTGAATTTCAAAAATCACGTTGCCCGCGCCCAGCGCATGCACGCGTCCGCTGGGCAAAAACATCGCGTCCCCTTTTTGCACGGGCACCCGGTGAAAACATTCCGCCACGGTGCCATCCTGGGTTTTGCGCTCGAACTCGGCGCGTGTCACGCCGCGCTTCAGGCCGACGAACAGGTCGGCATCGGGCGTGGCTTCGGCGATGTACCACATTTCGGTCTTGGGTTTGCCGCCCAATTCCGCCGCGCGAGCCGCGGGCGGATGCACTTGCAACGAAAGCTTGTCCTGGGCATCAAGAATTTTTACCAGCAACGGAAACCGGGTGACCTTCTCCTGGCCGGCCCCAAGCAATTCCGCGGCATGGTTCTCCATGAGCCAGCGCAGGTCTTTGCCGGCCAGCGGACCATTCGCAATGACGCTGGCGTCGCCGGGCCGGTCGGAAATTTCCCAGGATTCGCCAATGGGGATTTCGGGCGGCAACGCCTTTTGATAAAGCCGTTCGAGACTGCGCCCGCCCCAGACGCGCTCTTTAAAAATAGGATGAAAAGTGAATGGGTAAAGCGTCATGACAAGTTCGGAATGCGGAGCGCGGAGTGCGGAATAAAAACTTCACGCGGGCGCAACGGCGGGTTTTTCCACGAAATGACCGTGGGCGCGGAAGCGTTGGTAACGCTGCTTTTTCCGATCAGCGGCAGGGATGCTTTCCAATTGCTTGAGCTGGGCGCAGAGATGACTCTTCAAGGTGGCCGTCATCGTCGCGCGGTCCTGATGCGCGCCGCCCAAAGGCTCAGGCACAACTTCGTCCACCAGATTCAATTCGAGGAGATTGCGGGCGGTGATTTTCAGTGCCTCGGCCGCTTTGGGAGCGGCGGCGCGCTCCTTCCACAAGATCGCCGCGCAACCTTCGGGACTGATGACGGAGTAATAGGCGTTTTCCAAAATCAAGACCCGGTCGGCCACGCCGATGCCCAGCGCCCCGCCCGAGCCGCCTTCGCCAATCACCACGGCAATCGTCGGAACTTCCAGCAGCATCATTTCGCGCAGGTTCACCGCGATGGCCTCGGCAATGTGCCGTTCTTCGGCGCCGATGCCCGGATACGCGCCCGCCGTGTCAATCAACATGATGATCGGCAGGCCGAACTTGTCCGCCAGGCGCATCAGGCGCAGCGCCTTGCGATAGCCCTCGGGATGGGCCGCGCCGAAATTGCGGAGAATGTTTTCCTTGGTGTCCCGGCCTTTTTGGGTGCCCAGGACCATGACCTTGCGCCCATCAAGGCGCGCAAATCCGCCCACCATCGCGCGGTCTTCGGCGAACAGACGGTCGCCATGCAATTCGGTGAAATCGCTGAAGGTGTTCTCGAAATAATCTAGGGAGAAAGGGCGCTTTGGATTGCGGGCGAGTTGAACGCGCTGCCAGGCCGTCAGGCTGGAATAAACCTGCCGTTTGGTTTCTTCCAGCTTTATTTCAATCTGCCGGATCTCTTCCTCGAAGTGGACGTCCAGCCCGTTGTTCCCGGAATGCTTTTTCAGCTCTTCCAGTTTTTTTTGCAACTCGAAGATTGGTTTTTCGAAATCGAGCAGGTTCTTCATCTGGCATCAGTTTAGATTTTCCTGCGTCCGCGCGCAACGCCGAATTCTGTACATTAAAAGAGCCAGATTTCTCTGGCTCAGTGATGATAAGGTTAATACGCCTTCACCGAGGCGCTCAGAAGGGTAATGAGGTCAACTATTTCACGCTGTTCGAACCTCACTACTAGCATAATCCCTATGCCAACCCTAAACGAACAGCGACATCTACAGAAATATAGATTGTTTAACACATCTTTCGTTCGTAAAAACTTTAGATTATTTCAGAAAAAATCTTTAAAGTCGCAACTGTCTGAGAATGAGAAAGAACAAATTTTCTCTTATCCGCCAGGTTTTAAGT
>JAQGPB010000243.1 GCA_028293265.1 Pedosphaera sp.
ACCATTGTTCCTCTCATCAGTTCCGGAGTCGCGGGTCCGCTGGGTGTTTTGCATCTGCCGCGCCTCTGGCTCAAAACCTCGCTCGAAGCGCGCGGCAAGCTGGCCGCCGGCTATCCCAGTTGCGGCAAAGGCTACGACCAGATGGTCATTGACGGCCTCGGTCTCCAGCGCGAAGCCGTGCTCGACTACATTAAAACCAGCAAGCCGACCTACCCGGAATTCGAAGCTTGGGTCAAAAAGAACGGCACCAAGCTCGACCAGGCCTCGATTGAAAAATTGAATGCCGCCATCAAGGGTTACATCCACGATGACGACACGCGCAAAGGCATCCTCGGTGCCAACGGCCTGCCCGATGACACCTGCAAGGATGCCGTGAACCTGAACAACCTGGATGACTGGAAGGAATTCCACGAAGCGACGTTGAAATAACCTTGTTTCCACTTTCCTGCAACCGGCCCCCGGCAAACAGCCTGGGCCGGTTTTTTTGGGCTTGCCCCCTCGACAGATGCAGTGTTTTTTCTTATATTGTCGGTTAATGGTCTGAAAAGGCCGCAATTTTATGAAGACCAACGATTATCTTTTTCCGCATCGGCTGAACCGACGCAATTTCCTCAAGCTGGCCGGTGTGGCGTCCGCCAGTCTGGCCCTGCCCGGCTTGGGCCGGGCAGAGGAGAAGCCAGCCAACGAACCAGTCCGCATCGGCAGCGGCTATCATACTTATGAGGCGGTCGAAGGCTGGGGGCAGCTTCCCGAAGGCATGAAATATGGTTATGGTTGCGGGGTGGTAGTGGATTCCAAGGACCGCGTTTATGTCACCTCGCGTTCGACCAATCCCTGCGTGACGATTTTTGACCGCGACGGCCGGTTGCTGGAAACCTGGAGCACGGAATTCGCCGAGCGGGTGAAACTCACAACCGCGCAGGTGATGGACACGGCGCATTGCCTCTATCTCATCAAGGAAGGCAACGAGGACGTAATTTTTTGGACCGAGAACATCAGCACGAACAAACAGGGGCCGAAGTTCGGCGCGCGCGTTTACAAGACCGATTTGCGCGGCAAGATCCTGTACACCATCGGCAACGTGGACAAGGAAGGCTCGACCTCGCAAAAATTCGACTGGACCAATCCCACCGACGTGGCGGTGTCTCCGGATGGGGACATTTACGTGGTGGACGGTTACGGCAGCCAACGGGTGACGCGTTTCGACAAGAATTTCAAGCCGCTGAAAACCATCGGCGGCCACGGCAAGGAACATGGCAAGTTCAACACTTGTCACGGCATCTGGGTCAGCACCCTCAAGCACACGCCGGAAGTGTATATCGCCGACCGCGCCAATGGACGCATTGAAGTTTATTCCACGGAATTGCAATATAAACGCACGCATCTGGACGGCGAAGTGCGCAATCCCTGCTGCCTCTACCAGCACAAGCACGAGCTTTTCATCCCCGACCTCGCCGGCCGCGTGACCATCATGGATGCCGATGACAAGCTCGTCGCGCACCTCGGCGATGGCAAAGGCAAGGCCGACAACAAAACCAACCCCGCCCTCTTCGCCGCTCCCCATGCGCTCTGCCTGGACTCTCGCGGAGATTTATACGTCGTCGAATGGCTGGATTTTGGCCGGCCAAGGAAATTCAAGCATACGCCACAGAAGGTGTGATATGCGTCAACCGTTGAGGGATTTTAATTCTTCCAACTTGCGTCGGGCTTTTTTATGTCCTGACTTCGCTGCTTTTGTGAGCCAAGCTTTCGCCGCAGTTCGACTCCGCCGCACTCCATTTCCTTCTGCGTAACAAATGCCAAGGTTATACTGGGCAAGTTCATCGCCTTGCAGGGCGGCTTTGCGGTACCACGCAGCCGCCTTGACCATATTTCGACGCACTCCGTCGCCCTTTGCATATGCCACACCCAGGTTGCATTGCGCAAATTCATCGCCTCGCGCGGCGGCTGTCCGCCACCATTTCAAGGCCATTTTACGACTTTTTTTCACGCCAGTGCCCTCGTCATAGCAAAGGCCCAAATTAAATTGGGCGGCATCATCACCTTGGGCTGCAGCTTTTTGATACCAAAAGATAGCTTCGGCGGGGTTGCATGCTACCCCTTCACCACAATCATAAGCTTTGCCCACATTGCATTGAGCTTGGGCATCCCCTTGTAACGCCGCCTGCAACCACCATTTTAAGGCGTTCTTCAAACTTCGACGGACACCGGTTGCCTGATTGTAGCACTGACCCAAATTGTATTGTGCTTCTAAATCTCCATGACGAGCGGCCTGACGATAAAATTTTATGGCCTTGGGGCGATTGCGCGCCACACCAATGCCTTCGTCATAAGCATAGCCGAGCTTGCTCTGAGCATATAAGTCGCCAAGTTTCGCGGCTTCTATGAAGAAACCAACTGACTTGCTCAAATTCTTTTTCACGCCTAGTCCCTTCTGATGCATATAACCCAGAAACGATTTCGCGTACGCTGAGCCGGAAGCACTTGCCTTCCGGGCCCAAGCGACGGCTGATTTGAGACCTCTGGGCGCACCCGTGCCAAAGAAAAGCGCATCAATCATGTCTTCCTGAGCGGTCACATCGCCCGCTTCGGCTCGAGTCCTTAATTTGCCTACGTGATTAAGTTTTGACATATGCTGTTTTCGGCCTGCCAGATTTAACAGGTACCCATGGATGGACAGTATCGTATCCCTCAGCGCTCGCAAGTTTGATGAAGGGTTGGCACAACCACCTTCGGGCCGTCCATCATTTTAAAGGACCGGAATTCTGTCGAACGGCCTGCAAGTTTCTGATCACCTGTGCTTCGCGCCGGGCGGCCAGCGCGGCTTCCAGCTTGCCCTGGCCTGCGAGATCCTTGCTGAGAGTTTCCAGTGCGGCCGCCACATCAGGATGATCGTTGCCCAAGAGTTTCCGGTTGATGGCCAGCGCCTCGCGATCCGCCGTCTCCGCCTCGGCCAGCTTGCCTTGCGCAGCGAGCGCATTGCCCAGATTGCCCAACGCAATCACCAGGTCGGGGTGCGCATCGCCCAAAAATTTCCGGTCCATCGCCAGCGCTTCACGGTTCATTGTCTCGGCCTCGGCAAACTTCTTCTCGCTCAACAGCACCGTCGCCAGGTTGTTGAGCGACGTCGCCACGTCCGGGTGATTGTCACCAAAAATTTCGCGCCGCAACTCCAGCCCCTCGCGATACGCAGCCTCCGCTTCGCCCAGCCTGCCTTCGCCCCACAACACCGCTCCTAAATTGTCCAGGCTGACGGCGATTTTTGGGCTGTCGTTGCCCAGCAACTTGCGGTCCATCGCGAGTGATTCGCGAAAGAGCATCTCCGCGTCCTGCATGCGGCCCTGTTCGCGCAGCACGAGGCCAAGATTGTTGATCGCCGCGCTGACCTCGGGATGCTCGTTGCCCAAAATTTTCCTGCGCATCGCCAACCCTTCGCGGGTAAAATTCTCAGCATCGGACAGCTTGCCCAAATGCATCAAGGCATCGCCAAGCTGCTCCAGGGCCTTCGCCACCGCCAGGCTTTCAATTCCGGCGCTTGGACGGCTGAGCCACAGCGACTCGCGGGCCGCCGTCCCCATTTCGCGATACCGCCCCAGCTCATGGTAAGTGTCGGCCAGCGTGCCCAGCAATTCCGCCCGCGCGCCGGGCTGGTTGGTCAGCTCGCGGCCCAATCGCGCGGCGGCCTGGTCCAAAATCTCCCGCAACATTGTCGTGTCGCGTCCCAATGCAACCGACGGTCCGGTGCCCGCCAGAATATTTTTGAGAAACGCCGCCACCTCCCGGCTCTTGGCGGCCTCGGCTTCCGCTTCCTGGCGCAAGCGTGATTGCTCCCGTTCCGCGCGCCATGCCCGCACCGCCTGATCTGTGCTCACCACCGTTCCCAAAATGAGCGCAAACGCCACGGCCAACGCCGCGCCCGTCGCCAGTTTGTTGCGCCGCACCATTTTCCCGAACCGATACCACGCGCCCGGCGGACGCGCCGCGACCGGCTCATTCGCGAGATGCCGTTGCAAATCCTGCGCCAGCGCGGACGCCGTCTCGTAACGTCGCACCCGGTCCTTGTCGAGGCATTTCATCACGATCCAATCCAGATCGCCGCGCAGCAATTGCGGGAGCCGCGCGGGTTCGCTTTGGCGGCAGGTCGCCACCGCGCTCAACTCCTGTTGCGTCAAAATCGTCAGGCGCGTGGACGGACGCGCCGGTTCGGCATCGCGGATGAAACGCAGAATTTCATCCATCGCCAGCCGGCGCAATTCCGCCGCGTCGAACGGCGTCAGGCCGGTCAGCAATTCGTAAAGCAAAACCCCCAGCGAATAAATATCGCTGCGCGTGTCCACATCGCCCGCGCCCGCCTGCTCGGGGCTCATGTAAGCCGGCGTGCCCATGAACTGCTGGAACGCCGTCACCAGCGTCAACTCCGTCAACGGCTGCTCCGTGGATTTGGCAATGCCGAAATCAATGATCTTCGGCACACCCGCGCCGGCCCCATCGTCCGCGACAAGAATGTTCGACGGTTTGAGATCGCGGTGAATGATGCCCTTCTGATGCGCGTGCTGCACCGCCCGGCAAACCTGCGCAAACAATTCAAGCCGTTGCAGTGTGGAAAATTTTCGCCCGTCGCAATAATCGGTGATCTTCTCCCCTGGCACAAATTCCATCACGAAGTAAGGCCGGCCCGATTCCGTCGCGCCCGCATCAAACACCTTCGCGATGTTCGGATGATCGAGCAGCGCCAGCGCCTGCCGTTCGGCCTCGAAGCGCGCGATGACCTGCCGCGTGTCCATGCCCGGCTTGATGACCTTGAGCGCGACCCGGCGGCGCACCGGTTCCAACTGTTCAGCCTCGAACACCACGCCGCAACCGCCCTCGCCAATCTGTTCGATCAATTTATAACGGCCAACCCGGTCACCCGGTTTCAACCCCGGCACATCCCCCGCCTCAGCCGCCAGGCCAAACTGCAACAAGCACGCCAGGCAATGCCCCCCGGCGACCTCCGGCGACAACGCCGCGCCACAACCGGAACAGGAGGCAGGCGCGCTCATAATGTTAAAATGCTAAATGCTCGCATAGCCAAAGAAGCACCAACATCCAATAGCCAGGGGGCGGCTATTGGATGTTTGAAGCTTGGTGCTTCTCTGGTGCTTGGATGTTGGTGCTTGGTGTTTAATAATGCCCGTCTCACATCTCAATCGCCGCAAACAAATGCCGTATCTCCTCATCCACCTCGCTGACGTTGGCGACCGTCTGCCCGATTTCGCCGCGCAACAATTCCCCAAAACGCCGCCGCAAACGATGCAACGCCACCCGCGCCGCCCCCTCGCTCATCCCCAGTTCCGCCGCGCGAACCGCATACCAGCCCGCATCCAGTTCGCCCGTCAGCCCCGGTTCAAGCTTCGTGAAAAGTTCCGCCTTGTTTTGCGTCGCGTAATCCGCCTTGAGGGATGCGAGCACCGTTTCCACCAGCAGCAAGGCCCAGCGCCGGTCGAATAATTTCTCCGGTGTCCGCGGCTCGACCGGTTCGCGGCCATATATTTCCTCGCCCCCCTCGTGCAGCGACAGGATCTGATACTGCCCGCCACGTTTCAAGGTCTGGCGTTTGTCCCATTCGTTCGCCAGGAAATTTGTCAGGGCCGCCAGCAA
>JAQGPB010000251.1 GCA_028293265.1 Pedosphaera sp.
CCAACTCAACCGCACGGGATATTTGTTGTGTCAGAGCCGCTTTCCGATCCAGCCAGCCATTCCAGCGATAGTAAGCAAACAACGCCTCACTGATGGCCCGCCCATCCTCTCGTGAAATCCCGCTCCGGCTCCGCATCTCCGACCGCAGCATGGCGTCAGCGGGATGCGTCCGATCGGCTTTTCCGATCACGTCGGCGACCATCAAGAGAGCGCTGTTATTCATGAAATTAAAATCGGATGCACATACCCGCCGGCTGCAAAGGGCTTTCGCATCCGGCGCAATGCGCGGACCACTCTGTTTCCTTAAGTGTAAGGGGAATTAAGCTTGAGCCACCAATTGCCGCAGCACGAATGGCAAAATTCCGCCGTGCTGATAGTAATCGATTTCAATCGGCGTATCGATGCGGCAGCGCGCCGGCACGTTTTCCACCTGCCCGTTTGCTCGGGTGATGCGGAGTGTCAGATCCTGTTGCGGTTTCAGGTTCGCACCCAACCCTAGGACATCGTAGGTTTCCGTGCCGTCTAGTTTCAGTGTCTGTGCTGTGGTGCCTTCCTTGAATTGCAACGGCAACACACCCATCCCAACCAGATTCGAGCGATGGATGCGTTCAAAACTCTGCGCCACCACCACCTTCACGCCGAGCAGGTTCGTCCCCTTGGCCGCCCAATCACGCGAACTGCCCGTGCCGTATTCCTGCCCGGCCAGCACGATCAAAGGTGCCTTGGTCTTCGCATAATTCATCGCCGCGTCGAAAATGCTTACCACGTCCCCAGCGCCTAGAACTTTCGTCACGCCGCCTTCCACGCCCGGCACCATCAGGTTCTTGATGCGAACGTTTGCAAACGTCCCGCGCGTCATCACCCGGTCATTTCCGCGCCGCGAACCGTAGCTGTTAAAATCCGCGTAATCCACGCCGTGCTCGATCAGGTATTTGCCCGCCGGCGAAGTTTTCTTGATGCTGCCCGCCGGCGAAATATGATCGGTCGTCACACTGTCTCCAAAAATGCCCAACGGCCGAGCCCCTTTGATTTCGTGGATCTCGCCCGGTTGCAAACTGAAGTTCGTAAAGAACGGTGGTTCCTGGATGTAGGTGCTTTGCGCATCCCACTCATAGACATTGCCCGTGCTGGAAGGAATCTCGTTCCACTTCGGATTCTGACCGGCAAAATCGCGATAAAGCTTTTGGAACACCTCGGGCTTCAAAGCCAGTTGCATCTGCTCCGCGATGTCTTTCAGCGTCGGCCAAATCTCCTTCAGGTAAACCGGCTGACCATCCTTTCCCGTACCAATCGGCTCGCTGCTCAGATCAATATCCACCCGCCCGGCCAGCGCGAAAGCGACCACCAATGGCGGTGACATCAAAAAATTTGCCTTGATGTTCTGATGCACGCGCGCCTCGAAATTCCGGTTCCCGGAAAGCACCGACGCAGCCACCAGGTCATGCTTGAGAATCGCCTCTTCAATCGGCGCAGCCAGCGGGCCGGAGTTGCCGATGCAGGTCGTGCAACCGTAACCGACCAGGTTGAATCCAAGCTGATCCAGATAAGGCTGCAAACCCGTCTTGTTCAGATAATCCGTCACCACCCGCGATCCAGGTGCCAGCGACGCCTTGACCGCCGGATTCGGTTTCAATCCGCGTTCCACCGCCTTCTTCGCCAGCAATCCTGCCGCAAGCATCACGCTCGGATTGGAGGTGTTCGTGCAACTGGTGATCGCCGCGATCAACACGCTCCCGCTGCCAATCCGAACCTCCACCTTGGGAAACGCCGACAGCACCTCCGCCGCAGTATCGGGCGTGGGATGCTGGTCGCGCATTTCAGATTCGCTCGGCGAGACGTTTGCCTGCTTTTCTCCATAGGTATGATCAATATTTGTTTCACCTACCGCCGCCATATCTACCGGGAAGCGCAGCGCCAGTTCCTCGGGTTTTTTGCCAAAGCCATTTTCAGTCACCGGCTTAGAAAATGCGCCGATGAACTCATTTTTCATTTTGGGCAGTTCAATGCGGTCCTGCGGGCGCTTTGGCCCCGCCACGCTTGGCACTACGGAACCGAGATCGAGTTCCACATCCTGCGAATAGACGACCTCGCCCTTCTTTGGAATGCCGAACAATCCCTGCGCGCGATAATAATTTTCGTAAAGCTTGCAATGCTCTTCGCTCCGTCCCGTTGCCCGCAAATAATTCACGCACTCGGCGTCAATCGGGAAAAAGCCCATCGTCGCGCCATATTCCGGCGCCATGTTGGCAATGGTCGCACGATCCACCACGGGCAAAGCCGCCGCGCCGGGGCCGTAGAATTCCACAAACTTGCCCACGACTTTTGCCTTGCGCAGCATTTGCGTGACCGTCAATGCGAGGTCGGTCGCCGTCACGCCTTCCCGCAACGCCCCGGTCAGATGCACGCCCACGACATCGGGCGTCAAAAAATAAACCGGCTGCCCGAGCATGCCCGCCTCAGCCTCGATGCCGCCCACGCCCCAGCCGACGATCCCCAAGCCATTGATCATCGTGGTGTGCGAATCCGTGCCCACGAGCGTGTCGGGATAATAAACCCCGTCTTTCGACGACAAAACCCCCTTCGCCAGATATTCCAAATTCACCTGATGCACAATGCCGATGCCCGGCGGCACCACCTTGAAAGTATCAAACGCCTGCATGCCCCATTTCAAAAACTGATAACGCTCGCGATTGCGCTGAAATTCGATGTCCAGGTTCCGGCGCAACGCATCCGCGCTCCCGGCAAAATCCACCTGCACCGAATGATCCACCACCAGGTCCACCGGCACCAGCGGCTCGATGATTTTCGGGTTCTTGCCCATGCGCGCCACTGCCGAGCGCATTGCCGCCAGATCGACCAGCAACGGCACGCCGGTGAAATCCTGCAACACGATCCGCGCCACGATGAACGGAATCTCCTCCGTTCGTTCCGACTTGGGCTGCCATTGAGCGAGTTCACGGATGTTTTTTTCCGCCACCTTTTTTCCGTCGCAATTTCGCAGCACAGCTTCCAGCACCAGACGGATGGAAACCGGCAGTTTTGAAATCGCGCCCAGGCCCGCCTGCTCCAACGCTGGCAGCGAATAAAACGAACCCTGCCTGCCATTGCCCAAATCAAATTTCTGAAGCGTATTAAACAAGTTGTGTAGTGTATTCATTCCAGTTCGCCGTAAAACCCAAGTTGTTGCATCTGCAAAAACCTAGCTGAAAGAGACCGGGCTATCAAGCTCCGTGAGAAGACCGCGGATAATGGCGGGAACTCCCGTTTTAATTGCCAGCGGCATTGACAAACCACAAAAAACAGAAGAGTATTGCAGCAGTGAAAGCAGTAATTCCAGCCCCTGCATGGCTCCGCAAAACGATGGATGCTTCATTGAAGCGGCGACCGACCACATCCGCCGAGGCGCTCCTACAGACGCAGAACATGCTCAAGGAGCGGATGGAGAATCGGCCCGCCAAATCCGGCTCCTCCAGGAATGGGCAGCTCAAGCGGGCCGCTTAATCTCCTTGGATCGTTTCAAGACGCTCCAATCCGTTTCCAACCGAACTTCAGAACATAAGGTTTATTTCGATCCCGTCTGGAACCGCGCCATCAAGCAGACGCTTCCGGGACAGTTTGGATGGGCACCAAGACTGGATGATGGCCGCTGGACACTGGGCATCGCGAGGCCGCTTGATTATTTACACCGGTGGAATTTGTTCAACAAGGTATTCGGCGATGACGTCCAGTTGGAGGGCGTGACGATCACCGCCGGCCCAATAATGATCATCGGTGAAAATACCGAACCAAAATCTGCAGTCATTTCCCAACGCTGGCATCATGCGGCGGATCTCAATCACCCAGCACCATCTCAAGCGGAAATTTCCATGTTCCTCCGCAAGTTGGGTTTTCAGTCGTTGCCAAATTCCTTCCACGGATGGCATCGGACAGCGGACGGCATTGTGCTGTTGGACGCGCGGCCCGATAATTTCATCAAAACCGAGGACGGCGTAACGGCGATTGACCTGCCGATGACGCGTGCGGAAGTTGGCGTCGGCGGCAGACCGCTAGAAATTTAAGGCGAAACTGGACAGGAAAAGGCGTTTGGGAAAAATTGCCGGTTGAATTCACAGCCGCTTCTCGTCGGCATCAATATAATCAACGAAGGTTTGAATCTCGTCCCGATGTTCCAAGCCGGATTCCTTCTTGCGCATCTTGAGCCGTTCGGTGACTTCTCCGCCTTCAGTGCCGCGCTTGAGCAGAAAATCGCGGAACGCGGCTTTTTCAGCCTCGGACTTTTTCACGTTTTTTGCAACCCAATCCGCGACTTGTCCATCGGTGATTGAATTCTTCACGACGTCAATCATCTGCTCGGCGGTGACGCCTGCCGCCTTAAGCCAGGCGCCATCAAAACCCTTGGTGAAATTTTCCTGATAATCGTGCGGCAGCTTGCCGGCGAGATGCAGGCGGATTTTGTCCACGAAGCGCGGCAGGTAAAGCCAGCCGGACATGACTTCGCGCGGACTGCGGGGATAAATGTTTTCGCTCATGAGTCAATATTCCGGGAACGGGCCGAAGGTGTCAACTCACCGGATAATGAATTGCCAACCACCCATTTCAATCCCATCTTCAAGGCGATGAAAGAATACGATTACGATGTGGCCGTCATTGGCGGCGGCAGCGGCGGTTACGCTGCGGCGCGCACGGCGGCAAACGCCGATTTGCGCACGGTGGTGATCGAGGGCGGCCGCGAAGTGGGCGGCTTGTGCATATTGCGCGGCTGCATGCCGACCAAAGCCCTGCTCTACGCCGCCGAAGTCAAGCATCTCGCCCAACACCCCGATCCCTGGGGCATCCATTCGCAAAAAGTCACCTTCGATTTCGCGCAAGTAATGGCCCGCAAAAATGCCCTCGTCAAAGATTTCGCCGATTACCGCCAACTGCAATTGACCGAGGCCACCTTCAAATTCATCCGCGCCAGTGCCCGTTTCACGGACAAACATTCCCTCGCCCTGAGCACCGGCGAAACGCTCACGGCCAAAAACTTCGTCATCAGCACCGGCTCGGTCGTCGCACCTTCGCCCTTCGCGTTTCTCGACGACCTTGGCTACCTGACCAGCGACGAAGCATTGACGCTTACACGGCTGCCGAAATCGCTGATCATTCTGGGCGGCGGCTCCGTCGGCGTCGAATTCGCCCAGATTTTTTCCCGCCTGGATGTGAAGGTCACCTTGATCCAGCGCAGTCCCCGGGTCCTGCACGACTTCGACATTGATGCCTCCGATGAACTTGAAAAAGTTTTTCGCCGCGAGGGCATCACCGTTTACACGAACACCAAACTCACCGGCGCGGCGCGCAAGAACGGCCTGAAAGAAATCTCCTTTATGCACGATGCGCACGAAGTGCGGGTGGAAGCGGAGGAAGTATTGTTCGCGCTGGGCCGCATTCCCAACACCGCCGCGCTGGGATTGGAAAACACCGGCGTGGCCTTGGACAACCATCGCATCATTACCAACGAGGAAATGCGCAGTTCCGTCCGTCACATTTTTGCCGCCGGCGATTGCACGAGCGCGTACGAGATCGTTCACCTTGCGGTTTTGCAGGGAGAAGTTGCCGCGCACAATATCGTGCAACCGCACAAGCCGCGCCGGATGGATTATCGCCTGTTGACGTCGGTCGTCTTCACCGAACC
This sequence comes from Pedosphaera sp., assembly GCA_028293265.1. The sequence goes on from JAQGPB010000251.1 coordinate 5,672, forward strand.
GCAGGTCGCAAGCGTCGGTTTGACGGAGAAAGCCGCGCTGGCGCAGAATATTCCCTATCGCGCCGCCAGCTATCCTTTTGCCGATCACGGCAAAGCGCTCATCATGGAAGCCAAGGACGGTTTTGTGAAATTATTGGCCGATCCCAAGAGCGGTGAAATCATTGGGGGTTGCTGTGTCGGGCCTGTGGGCGGTGAACTGATACACGAAATCGTGGCCGCAATGTATAAGCGCATGACCGTGGCGGAACTCGCCGCCATGCCGCATTACCATCCTACCCTCGCCGAAATATGGACTTATCCGGCGGAAGAGTTGCTGGGTTTTCTGCCGGATAAGGCGTTGGTGTGATTTGATTCCGGAAATGGGGGGTAATTGCAGAAAATGGGGGCCGAAGGGCGATTGATAACTGCCAACATACTTATAATCAATTGTTTGCGAAATTGGTCAGCTAGACTGAAATTCAAGGCGGAAGATCAATAGATAATAAACCGAACGAGGCTTGACACCCGTTTATGATTTCACTATGATATCATAACGATAACAGATGCGAAACTAAAGGAACCTTATGAACTCAGAAACTCAGGCTGCTAATCACGAAATCGAAGTCCAAGTCCACAATGGCTGGCTGATGCTGCCCCTGCTGATTTGTCTTTTGCTGGGTGACATCGCCGTGTTTATTTATTCCATCGGCGCAGGCGCAAAGGACAACGGGCATCCCATCTGGGCTCTGTTCGTACCGGCTATCCTGTTGATTCCGACGAGCATCATCCTGCTGACGGGATTGTTCACGTTGCAGCCGAACGAAGCGCGCGTGCTGATTTTGTTTGGCGAATACAAGGGCACGGTGCGCAGGAGCGGATTTCACTGGGGCAATCCGTTTTACTCCAACGGACAGCGAAAGGGCGATCTGGCAACGCGCATCGCCGAGGCGCAGCACCGGCACACTGGGAACAAGGAGGCCGCTGTCTCCGGCATGAACCCCAACCGGAACAAAATTTCCCTCCGTGCACGGACGTTGAACATGGAAAAATTGAAGGTGAACGACAAGCGCGGCAATCCGATTGAAATAGCCGCCGTCGTAGTCTGGCGCGTGCAGGATACAGCACAAGCGGCATTTGACGTGGATAATTACGAGAATTACGTCCAGACCCAGAGTGAAACTTCGCTCCGGCACCTGGCCAGCGCTTACGCCTACGATCATGGTGAAGAGAATGAGGTGACGCTGAGGAGCGGCGTGGATGAAGTTTCACAGGCGTTGCGCAAGGAATTGCTTGAACGCCTGGCAAAGGCCGGCGTGTTCGTGGATGAAGCGCGATTGACGCACCTGGCTTACGCGCCGGAAATTGCGCAGGCCATGCTGCGCCGCCAGCAGGCGGAGGCGGTCATTGCCGCGCGGCAGAAAATCGTGCACGGCGCGGTCAGCATGGTGGACATGGCGCTAAAAGAGCTTCAGGAAAAACAGGTGGTGCAACTGGACGATGAACGCAAGGCGGCCATGGTCAGCAATCTCATGATCGTCCTTTGCAGCGAGTCGGAAGTGCATCCGGTC
>JAQGPB010000283.1 GCA_028293265.1 Pedosphaera sp.
CCCAATCAGGCCGTTTCCGTCAAGTCCCAGCAAAAAATCAACGCTGACCGAAATCAGACTCCGCCGCGTCGGTCGGTCCCCAAGCTGATTCTCAAAAAAACCCGCATTCTGCTCAGCGACACCACGACCGCCATCCGCCGGACCCTCGCCAGTATTGCACCGCGATCGGTGCTGCTCACCCAGGCATCTGCCGCCACGCCGGAGATTCCCGCCAACTCGGTCGCGCTGGTGGTTACTTCGCCGCCGTTCCTTGATGTCGTTGATTACGCGGGCGACAACTGGCTGCGCTGCTGGTTCCTCGGCATTGATCCGAAAAGCGTCAATCTCACCGTGCCCAAAAAGCTCGAAAAATGGCAGGAAGCCATGACCGCCGTTATCCATGAACTGCATCGAGTGCTGAAACCCGGCGGACACGTCGCCTTCGAGGTCGGCGAAGTGCGCGGCGGAAAAATCAAGCTCGAAGAAGCCGCCCTGCCCTGTGGTGTCGCGGCTGGGCTGACGCCCGAGTTGGTTTTGATTAACGACCAGAAATTCACGAAGACGGCCAATTGTTGGGGCGTAGATAATAATTTTAAAGGGACGAATACAAACAGGATCATAGTTTTCCGCAAACGCTGACCTTTTGGACGCGCTATTTACCAGTTATTTTCGCCCATTGCCCGGTTGACACTTCGCCGCTCGCCTTTACATTTCGCGTGAATGGGAAAAACGTCATCTTTGCCCGTGATTCGCCTGCGGGGCGTCCGGCACAATAATCTTAAAAATTTCGACCTCGATCTGCCGCTGAATCAGCTCATTGTCATCACCGGCTTGAGCGGGTCCGGAAAAAGTTCGCTGGCGTTTGACACGCTTTTTGCCGAGGGGCAGCGGCGTTATATCGAGACTTTTTCGCCCTATTCGCGGCAGTTTTTCGACCGCATGGACAAGCCGCAGGTGGACAGCATCGAGGGGATTCCCCCGGCCATCGCCATCGAACAGCGCAACTCGGTCAAGTCCACGCGCTCCACGGTCGGGACGATGACGGAGATTTGCGATTACATGAAGCTGCTCTGGCCGCAGGTATCGCAGTTGCATTGCCGACAATGCGGGCGACCGGTTCGTAAAGACTCGCCGCAGCAAATTTGGGAAGGAATAACATCGGACATCGAAAGCCACCCCCTCACTCCGGCCCTCTCCCCTGGTGGGGGCGAAGGTGAAGAGGTTCGCGAGGACGCTCGCCCCACCGGTGGCCCGGCGCTAATCCGCACTCCGCAATCTGCAATCCGCAATTCAAGTGAGTTGCTCATCACATTTTGCATTCCCATTTCCGAAAAACTTTCGTTGGACGAGTCGCTTGCGCTCATCAACAAGCAGGGCTATCAGCGCCTGTTGTTGAACAATGAAATCCTCCGTCTCGATGAGGCCATCCCGCAATTGCACAAGCTGAAGCCGGACGCGCTCAACATCATCCAAGACCGCCTCAAGCCCGCGCCGGAAAATCGTCCCCGCTTCATCGAAGCCTGCGAACAGGCCTACCATTTCGGCAAAGGCAAGCTGACGATTTACAAACTGGATTCATCCTCCCCCAATCCGCAATCTGCAATTCGCAATCCGCAATTCTTCAGCAATCGACTGCATTGCGCCACTTGCGACATCGAATACCGCGAACCGTCCCCTGCCCTTTTCAGTTTCAATCATCCCGTCGGCGCCTGTCCGGCCTGCCGCGGATTCGGGCGCGTCATCAGCATTGATTACAATCTCGCAATGCCTGATCGCTCGAAGACGCTGGCGCAAGGCGTTGTCCGGCCGTGGCAAACCGGCCAGAGCGCGGAGTCCCAGGCCGACCTGATGAAATTCTGCCGCATCCGCAAAGCGCCGGTGGATGTTCCTTTTCAGGATTTGCCAAAAAAATGGCAGGACTGGGTCATCAACGGCGACCCCGATTACGGAAAGGACGCGCAGCACGAATGGCCGCGCGCGTGGTATGGCATCAAAGGCTATTTCCGCTGGCTCGAATCCAAATCTTACAAGATGCACGTTCGAGTGCTGCTCTCGCGCTACCGTTCTTACACGCCCTGTCCCGATTGCCATGGCAAACGTTTTCAACCCGAGACGCTGCTTTACAAAGTCTCTCAAAACGCGCTCACGTTAAGCGACTTTTACCAGCTTCCAGTGCGTGAGGCTTTTCGTTTCATCGAGCAGCTTGGCACGAAGCATCAGCCCAAACCTTCCGACCCGCTCGGATTAATCATCAACGAAGTCCGTTCGCGCCTGGGTTTTCTCAATGAGGTCGGTCTGGGGTATCTGACGTTGGACCGTCCCACCCGCTCGTTGTCCGGCGGTGAAACGGAGCGCGTCAACCTCACCACCTGTCTCGGCACGCGCCTGGTCAACACTCTTTTCGTCCTCGACGAACCAAGCGTCGGGCTGCACCCGCGCGACACCAGCCGATTGGTTCGCATTCTCGAACAATTGCGCAACGCGGGAAACACCGTGGTGGTGGTCGAGCACGAGGCGAGTGTGATGCGCGCGGCGGATCAGATCGTGGACATCGGGCCGGGTCACGGGGCGGCGGGCGGCGAGGTTGTTTTCCAAGGGCCT
>JAQGPB010000316.1 GCA_028293265.1 Pedosphaera sp.
TGCCGAATTGCCCACCAGCACCTGTTCCACGAGGAAACCGGCATTGTCCGCGGTGCTGTAGTCGTTGGGGGGCAGCAAAGAGGGCGCCGAAATGACCACGCTGGCCGTGTTGGAGGGGGCATTGAGCGTTACACAGCACTGCGCTTGAGCTTGGTGTGGGGCCGCGAAGCTCGCGGCCAGCAGGCCCAGAGCCATCGCCGCTCTAATGGCTTTGGTTTTAATCATGTCTTTCATTTGTTTTTTATTGTTTCTACTACGAGTCCAACTCCTATTAATTTTAAAAAGATTTGCGCCAAACAGACCCAAAGAGCCTACCGGGGACAGGCGAACGGCCAACAATGGCCGCCCACCTGCCCCCGATGGGCATCTCTGATTTACAGGAACGACCCGGGCCTTAGCGGCGCAGGAAGCGGCGAACCACCATCATGCCGCCCAAGGCAAAGCCCAGCAACATGGAGGTCGAGGTCACTTCGGGAACCACCGGCAGGGCGCTGGCGGACTGAGTCAGAAGCGCCAGCACGGTCAGCGCCATCGTAACGTTGAGTATGTTTTTACGCATAATTTTGATTTGTTCTGTTGGATTACCGACAGTGCGGTTAAGCATGGAGTGTGCCGCATAAAATTTTTTCAATTTCTCCCCCGTGAAGATGATTATAAACATTTAACTACAAGCATGTTACAAACTGCTTATTGCTTTACAATCTGAGTCAATTAAAACAGAAAAGTGTAAGACTTTCCGACTACTCCAAATTCTTACATGGCCGCGTTGTGGTTTTCACTGGAGGAATGGAAACCTATTACTTTGACTTGCAATAACTTAGGCAATGGAAGCTAATGCATTTTAGAGTTGTTAAATTTCCCGACGTTTGAAGCGCGGTAAAAGGGCAGGGATTATACCGCAAGAACACCACATTAAAAGGGGGGGATTGACCGTATTTATGGCTTCGGTGCATGGAAATGGTTGAGGGTTCAGAGTTGAAGGTTGAGGGCGGGACTTGTCCAAGAGCAGTAAGCGGTGGATTCGGCGAAGCAGGGCCAAAGGACACAAGGACGCAGGAGACCGAAGGTACAAGCATGATCAACCTTACTCAAATTGTCTCGTCGTCTTGCAATTCACTGGCTGGACAATACGAGGTCCTCGCTTAAATTTGGTTTCATACGGGCCTTAAATTGGCTTTGACTCTCGCCAAAGCCAAGGTATCCTCTCGCCCCTGTTTACTTTATGTCAAAGCTGACGGTCAAAGATTTGAATGTTCGTGGCAAGCGCGTCCTCATGCGTGTGGATTATAATGTCCCCATGGAGGAAAAGGGTGGCCAGATGGTCATCAATGATGAAACGCGCATTACCGAGACGCTCCCCACGCTCGAACTGTTGCTCAATCAGGGTGCCAAGGTCATTCTCATGGCGCATCTGGGCCGGCCCAAGGGCCAGCGCGAGCCTTCGCTTTCATTGCGGCCCGTCGCGGCCAAACTGGCGGACATGCTCCACCGACCGGTGGCCTTCGTGGATGATTGCATCGGTGAAAAAGTGGAAAAAACCGTGGGCCTGTTGCAGCCGGGCGATATCTTGCTGTTGGAAAACGTCCGCTATTACAACGAGGAAGAAGCCAACAACCCGGACTTCGCCGCGAAACTCGCCAAGCTGGCAGATATATATGTGAACGATGCCTTCGGTGCTGCCCATCGCGCCCATGCCTCGACAGAAGGCGTCGCGAGAATCGTCGCGAAAAACGGCGGCCAATGCGCGGCGGGATTGCTGATGGAGCGCGAGTTGAAATTTTTGGGGGATGAACTGGAAAACCCCGCGCGGCCATTCGTCGTGATTTTGGGCGGTGCCAAGGTCTCCGACAAAATCAAGGTGATTGACCGTCTGCTGGAAAAGGCCGACACCATTCTCATCGGCGGCGCGATGACCTACACATTCAGGCTCGCGTTGGGATCGAAAATCGGCAAATCGCTCGTCGAAGCGGACAAAACCGATATCGCCAAGGCCGCGCTCGAAAAAGCCAAGGTTCGCGGCGTGCAATTCCTGCTGCCGACCGACAACACCGTGGCGACGCCGGTGAAAACCGACCGGCTGAACAAAAAAGGCAAGCCGGTCATCGAGTTGACCAACGAGCGCACCAACACTGAGACTGACATTCCCGACGCCGAAGAAGGCGTGGATGTCGGGCCGGCCACGCGCGCGGCTTACGCGGACGTCATCCGCAAAGCGAAGACGATTTTGTGGAATGGCCCGATGGGAATTTTTGAAGACCCACGCTTTGCGGAAGGAACTTTTGCCATCGCCCGCGCCGTGGTGGAAGCCACGCAGCAGAACGGGGCCAAGAGCATCATTGGCGGCGGCGACAGCGTGAAGGCGTTGAACCAGGCCAAGCTCGGCAATCAGGTCACCTTCATGAGCACCGGCGGCGGCGCAAGCCTGGAATTTCTCGAAGGCAAAGTCCTGCCCGGCGTGGCGGTTTTGGCCGATAACAGTTAAGCGCCGCCCATTGCAATTCGAAGTTTTGAACCCAATCCAATCATGAACAAGGAACGCAAGCTCATCATTGCCGGCAACTGGAAGATGAACAAGACCGTGGCCGAGGCGCTTGATCTCGTGCGCGACCTCAAGCTTGATCTCGCCAACATCAAGGAGGCCGACATCGTCATCTGCCCGCCGTTCACCGCGCTGTGCGAGGTTTCAAAGCAGATGCTCCATTCCAACATCCGCCTCGGGGCGCAGAACATGAGCGAACATAATTTCGGCGCTTACACCGGCGAAATCGCGGCCGGCATGTTGAAAGAATTTTCCGTGCGTTACGTCATCCTCGGCCATTCCGAGCGGCGCATGTACCAAAAGGAAACGGATGCCTTGATCGCCAAAAAATCGCTTGCGGCGCATGCGGCGGCGATCAAACCGATCGTTTGCGTTGGCGAAACTTTGGCCGAACGCGAGGCCAACCAGACCGAAAAAGTCCTTGATACCCAGGTGCGCGGCAGTTTGGCAGGATTGACCAAGGCGCAGATGGAAGAAACCATTTTGGCCTACGAACCCGTCTGGGCCATCGGCACGGGCAAGACCGCCACGTCCGCGCAGGCGCAAGAGGCGCATCTCTTCATCCGCAAACTGGTCGGGACCTTGTTTGACGAAACAGTTGCCCGACGCGTCCGCATACAATATGGTGGGAGTGTCAAACCGGGCAATGCCCGCGAGCTGATGGGATTGCCGGATGTGGACGGCGCGTTGGTGGGCGGAGCTTCGCTGGAAACGCGCAGTTTTGCCGACATCATAAAAAACTCGATTAACTGATTTAACTGATTTGCGATTATGACCATTCTGATTGTTTTAGTGACCGCCATTTTAATTTTGGATTGCGCCCTGTTGGGGCTGCTGATTCTCATCCAGCTTCCCAAGAAGGAATC
>JAQGPB010000409.1 GCA_028293265.1 Pedosphaera sp.
CCCGGGTGGGCGGTACGTTTCTTCAGCGGGATTCCCCATCCCCACCTCCTTGGCGTCCGCCGCCCGGGTCATCTGATTATCACGGACCGCCCGGTTCGCCTCCCACATTCCGCCCCATAACTCCATCACTCCATTCACCCAACCACCTCATACACCAGAAACAATTCATCCCCGATCCGCTGCTCTGATTTTACCCTCAACCGCGCCGCGTCCGCGAGCCGGGCGAAGCCCTTGCCATCCGCCAAAGTCGGGGCCGTCCGCCCGCCAAATATCACCGGGCAAAGCGTCAAATGAATCTCGTTCACCAAACCCGCCTCGAACAGCCCCGCGTTGATCTCCCCTCCCCCTTCGCACAACAGCCGCTTCACCCCCCATTGCTGGCGCAGCCAGCGCAACGCATGTCCAAAGTCCAGCTCGCGTTCGCCGCAGATTTCCACCGCGTCCGCCAATTTTTCCAGTCGCCGCAATTTATTTTGGGGTGCGCGTCCCGTCGTCAGGACGATGATGGGCGAAAAACGATGTTTGAAAATCTCCGCTCGCGGGCTCAACGAGCCATTGCCGCTCACCACGACACGCAGGTTGTATTCCGCCAATCCCCGCCGCAGCCGCAGATTGCGATATTTGGCCGGGCCGGCACCCAGCTTGACCGGACTCAAATCCACCGTCCGCGCACCGGACATCACCGCATCCGCCGTGGCGCGCAATTCCAACAAATGCTCCTGGTCGCGTCGGCTGCTGAACGGGACAAAATGCCGGTTCGCCGGAGCCAGCTTGCCATCCGCCGTCATGGCCGCATTCAAAAAAACAAACGGCAGTATTCCCGCCTTCGCCTCCATTTTTTGCGCACGTTTCATATATCTGTTTACATCTGGATGCACAGAAAACTGCGACTGCGACCGCAACCACGACTTGCCAGATCTACCCTGACCTCTTTCTAAACACCCGCAATGCAATCACGATCACAAGCAGCGCCCCGATGCCAATCCCGCCGTAGAGCTTGCGCGTTTGCAGGGGGATTTTCCGGATGGCTTCAAACGACTGGCCGGGAACGATCTCCTCGGTTTCGCCTTGGCTCTTGGCCGCTTGAGCGCCTTCCGCCGGCTGGGTTGCCAGTTGCTCGATCTCCGTTTCGCACTTGCCGATGATGCGGTAGAGCCGGTTGATTTCCAGCATCTCGGCCTCCGTGAGTTTCCGCTTCGGCAGCGACCGGTTGGTGTAGAAATATTTGGTCATCGAATTGAATTCCAAATCCTGCCCGAGGAACACAATGCCCGGATTCAGGTCCGAAGTGACAAATTTGGACTGTGCGTAAGGGAGTTCCTGGGTCTGCCGGACATCCACCGTGTTGAAATCCGGCTTGATCGCGCCCGGATGAAACCAGCCGGGTTTAAACGTCGAAACATCTATGTTCCCGCTCCGCACATAAGCCTTGACCGGCCGGTTCACGATTTCGAGCACGCGTTGGGTGGCATTGGTCTTTTCCGCCCGGATCGCCGCCACGCGTTCCTTGAAACTTCCCCCCGCAGCCGAATTCGTCGAATCAGCCGGGTCCGCACTTTGCCGTGCCTGAACACCCGGTACAAAGCCAAGCCCCATCACCAACAATACTGCCAGCAAGCCGCCCAGCCGAAACAGCCGCCCTGCGGCCTTGGCCGTTCGTTTAATTCCATAATTAGTAAAAGCCCTCCGGCCCAAAGGCCCGCGGCATCCGCAGCAAATCAAGCGCATGGGCTGCATACTTCCAAGCTTCCGCCAAAACGTCAACGCTCCTCGAAGCCGGGCGGTAATCTGGCTGGCAGTCGAAGGGCTTTCAAACCTCCGCCAAGTCTTGGACTATGGCAGTCCTCTGCCCCTTTTTCCACAACGTAAAGGCTGAAACCAAGATTCGCTAATCACTCAAACGCGGCCGCCGCGTTCACCCTCTCCTTGGGAGAGAGGGCGGACGTCACCACTGATTTAACGCAGGCATCCTCACTTGCGCCATTCCGCCCCCACCGGACAATAACCTCAAGATTGAATGATCATCGCCATTACTTGTTGATTACCTTGGAAGTTCCAAAGTCATAGAAGTACCGGGGATTCGTAGTATAATGGCCAGGTTTGGCTGTATCAGGATAATAATACAACCACGCGTTCAATGTGAAATCATAGAGGTAAGGAAAGGTGGCTGGATCCGTATAGAAAAAGGTCGAGCTGCTGTAATCATACAAATAGCAGCCGTGCGCCGCGTTGTTCGCATCAAAGAAATACTCGAAACCCATGTCGTAATGATAAAACGTCGGAAATTCGAAGCTGCCCAAATTGTAATATCCGAAAACGACTCCATCCGGGAACTGGAGATAATCCACACCAGACCCTAGCGAAACCTGGCCTGTGAAAAATCCCGCCGGCACACTGTTGGCTGGAGTTGTTACCGTGCTGGCGTTCAGCGTCACCGCAGTCTGCGCCAACAATCTGCCGTTTATCGAAGCCTGGGCACCTAGCGAGATCGAAGTATGGGACAATAATATTCCCTCAAAATGAGAGCCGGTCCCGATGGTGACCGCGCCGAATGCCTGCCAGAAAATATTCTTCGCCTGCGCCCCGCCGGCCAGAATGACATGCTTGCCATTGGCTTCATTCACGCCTCCCGCTATCTGGAAAATCCAGACATCGTTTGAGCTGCCGCTGATGGTGACATCTGTCGTAATCAATACGCCCGTGCCCCATTTATATAGGCCGGGGACGAGCGTCAACCCGCCAATTTCGCCCGAGCCCAATTCTGTAAAATCAGGAGTGACCCGTCCGGCGGCATCAGTGTACGCGGTTTGCATATCGCCGATGGCCGAGGTCAGATTGACGGGCGTAGGATTCGCAAAATCAGGCGCGTAAACCTTCCCCGTAACCTGGGCCGACGTCGCGAACGCGCTCGCGGCGGGAACGGTCAGCGAAAAAACAGTTATTGCAGTAGAGTCAATAGGACTCACGCCAATATCGCCGGTAACTGCGGACGCTGGAACGGTCGAGATGCCTGATTTTGCCAGAATCACATAATTGCCGGCTGTTCCAAGGTTTACCGGCAATCTTGCGGCTGCCATCGCCTCGTGGCGCAGTAACATTACCGCCGCCGTAAGCCCAAGGTTCATTAACAACCGTGTCTTTCCGTTCATACCGGCCCGAGTTTTAAATGTTTTTTTCAAAATAATTTTCCTTCTGTTTGGTTTAATGTTCGTTGTTTTACTATTCATCGGCGCAACCCATTGGGTCGTCCGACATCCGTTTTCGGAACTCTTAAATCAGGGTGGTGATGGACTCTGAAATATTGGCTGTCGAATGCGTTTACCAGTGGCGCGTTCAGAAGAGTAGGAAAAGCGCAGCCTTCACACAACGGGGGGATATCCCTTACCCAGCCTTGAACCCCAAAAACGGAATCATGATGCCATCCCTTTTCTCACTCCGAAGATCAGCCCGGAAATTCTTGACGAGTCAGAATTATCTGGTAAAGTGTTTTGCGTAAGTGGAGGCGGGCCTGATCTTTGAAAACTGGCAGCGGGTTGGAGGCAGAAATCCCCGCGAATCATTCAAATTAGAGCCTAATCAAAGGCGAAACGTCGCTTAAGTCCGCCTTAGCCCGCCTTCGCCCGCGTCTCTGTAAAAAAAGAGAAGGATTCGCCGGAGAAAACGAAAAACTGCCGTGGCCGGCCAAAAAGAGACTGCCCGCTAAATCAGCTTAAATCATCCTAAATCCCGCCTAACTCAAAATCTCCCGAATCGGCCCGGTCCCTTCCTCGACAAGTTTCATGTTACGTCCCACTACTCGGATTTCCATTTTCTTATGGTCCAGTCCGAGCTGCCGTAAAATCGTCGCGTGCAGGTCGCTGTAGTAATGCGGGCTCTCCACCGCCTCATACCCGACATCATCCGTCGCCCCATGCACCACGCCACCCTTGATGCCCCCGCCCGCAAGCCAGCAGGTGTAACCCTTGGGATTATGATCGCGCCCCGTCGTGTTTTGCGACCACGGCGTGCGCCCAAATTCGCTGGACCAGACCACCAGCGTCTCATCAAGCAAACCGCGTTGTTTCAAATCACGGATCAACCCGGCAATCGGCTTGTCCGTCGCGCGGCAAAGCGGCGCGTGGCTCTCGATGTCGTCGTGCGCGTCCCATTTCCCATTGCCGCCGCCGGCGTGGCAAATCTGGATGAAGCGCACGCCCTCCTCCGCCAGCCGCCGCGCGAGCAGCAATTGCCTCCCAAAATCATCCGTCTCCTTTTGCCCGATGCCGTAGAGATCCAAAACATGCTGCGGTTCCCGCGAAAAATCCACCACCTGCGGCGCGGTCAACTGCATGCGCGCCGCCAGTTCGTAAGCCTTGGCGCGCGCGGCGATGTCCGAATTGATTGCATAATGCTCACGAAATTCGCGGTTCAAATCATCGAGCGCCACCATCTGCCGTTCGCGTTCAGCGGCGCTGCCGCCGCGCGGCGGATTCAGGTTGGCGATGGGCGTGTCGCCCGCTTGAAACGGCGTGGCCGCGACCGTGGCGCCAAGATACCCGCCGGTCAATTGCACCGGCGACGAAGGCCGGCCAATATTCACGAATGTTGGCAGGTTCTTGTTCGCCGTGCCCAGCGCATACGAAACCCAACTGCCAAAAGTAGGATGATCAAACTGCCGTCCCTTATGCCCGGTGCAAGTTTCTATCACCGCCGGGAAATGATTCGATTCATGGCACCACATCGAGCGCACCACCGCGATGTCGTCAATCACGCCGCCGACATGAGGAAACCAATCCGAAACCGGAATGCCCGATTTTCCGTAACGGGTGAAGGTGCGGCGGCAGGGAATCACCGGCCGTTTCATTTCGGCCAGGTTGTCGCCGAACCCGACCGCGTCCATGAACTTGCCGGCAAACTTGTTGTCCTTGGGATCGAACGTGTCAATATGGCTGACCCCGCCGCACATGAAAAGAAAGATGACCGATTTGGCGCGCGGCGGAAAATGCGGCCCGAGCATGGGATTCTGAATCTCGCCCGCCTCGGCCCAAAGCGCACCCATTGCGACACCCATGAACCCGCCGCCCACCTGGTGCAGAAAACGCCGCCGGGAAATCCGGCCGCAGGGATAAAGGTCACGGCTGTTCATTATGAGTCACCGAACATAAACAAATTCATCCAGGTTGAAAAGCAGCCAGGTGAAATTCTTCAACCTGCCCGCATCGTTTTCGAGATACGTCATCGCAAACTTCTGCTCCGACGCCGAAGGCAGCCGGCCAATCGTCGTCTCATAGGCCAGCTCAACCGCCTCCGTGAGATCACCCTTCGATTCCTTGCGCAGCCGCTCAGCAAAACGCTCCGACGCCTTGTCAATTTCCGGGCTGTTCATCAGGAACAGGCTTTGCGGCGCGGTGACGGTTTGCGTCCGCATCGGGCACGGTGTGCGCCCATCGTCCACATCGAACGACTGGAGAAAATTGGCCATCACATCGCGGCTCGCCGAAAATCCGCGTGCTATATAAGCAGCGCGTCGGTTCTCGGGTGCGTCGGACATCGGCGATTCATCCTTGTCATCCGCGGCATCGCTTTTCTTTTTGGGCGCGCGCAGTTCGAACGACGGTCCGCCCACGGCAAGATCAAGGTTTCCGGCGGCGGCAAAAATCGAATCCCAGATCGGTTCAGCATCGAGCCGTTGCAAACGGAAGTGCCAGAGATATGTGTCGCCCGCATCAGTTTTCAAATTGGCCGCAGCGAGCGCAGGTTCCGCTTCCGATGCGAGCTTGTAAGTGTCCGAAGTGACGATCAGCCGGTGCAGCTCCTTCATGCTGAAATTGTGCCTGACAAATTCCCACGCCAGCCAGTCAAGCAACGGCTGGTTGGACGGCGTGCCGCCCAATTCCCCAAAATCGCTGGCCGTCTTCTGCAACCCTTCGCCAAAATGCCATTGCCAGATCCGGTTCACCGCCACGCGCGCGAACAGCGGGTTTTCCGGCGCGGTCAGCCAATCGGAGAAAGCTTCAACCCGGCCCTCGCGAAAATCAATGTTGGTCGGCTCAAACGGCCAACCCGCCTCAACCGGATGGTTCTTCTCCGGTTTCTCCGGATTCCCGCTCGTGAGGATGTAATTGGTCTGGAACTCGCGCGCGTGATCAACTTCCACCGTCCAAAAAGTCGGTACCGATGGCCCGCGCCGACGGCCTCCGGGCCCCTTCAGCGCGTCTAATTGCTTTTGAAATCCATCGTATTTTTTGCGCTCTGCCTCGGGCATCACCTCGCTGATTTTCTCCGGGTCAATGCGCAAAATTGGATAATAATTATCCGCAGTCTTCTGTTCCTGGGTCGTTCGTTGCCTCTCGGGCTTGAGGATTATGGCTTGAACCTCAGCGGGCAGCATCGCGAGACGGTCCGCGTAAACTTTTTTCCGGTACGGCTCGATCAATTCATTCATGGGCTTCTCGATGGCCGCGCGCTTTTTTTCGGTTTCTGCCGACTTCTTGCCCGCATCGAACAATTCCTCCGCCGACGCGAGCGTCACCTTGCGCGCCACCAAGGGATCGAACAACGCCTTCATCGCGTAGAAGTCGCGCTGCTTGATCGGATCGTACATATGGTCGTGGCACTTGGCGCAGCCGACCGTCAATCCCATGAACGCCGTGGAAACCGTCTCGACCGCCGAGATGGCGAGGTCCTGGTTGTCCTTCACATCCGTGTTGCCGGCATTGCGCGAGAGAAAGCCCAGGGCAAAAATATCGTCCGGGCGCGGCGCGGCCGGAATACGATACCCGGTCGCGGTGATTTGCGTGCGGGCAGTGGAACGATAACCAGTCAATTGCGCGCGCACGAACTGGTCGTAAGGCACATCGTCATTGAGCGCGCGAATCACCCAGTCGCGCCACAAATACATTCCCGACGCGGCGACCATGTTTTCATCCGTGTCAGCATAGCGCAAAACATCGAGCCAGTGCCGCGCGTAGCGGACACCGTGCTGCTCGCTGGCCAGAAGCTGGTCCACAACCCTTTCATAAGCGTCCGGCGAATCATCGTTCAAAAAAGCCTCCTGTTCAGCAGGCGAGGGCGGGATGCCGATGAGGTCAAGATACACGCGCCGCAGCAAAGTCCGCTTGTCCGCGGGACCAACCGGCTTGATCTGCTTCGACTGATATTGCGCCGCGATGAAGGCGTCAATGGGATTTGTGGATTGCGTCAGCCCCGCAGGAATCTCAGGCCGTACAACCGGCTTGAGCACCCAAAGGTCTTCGGCTGGCTTCTTTTCCGCCGCCCGCAAATCAACCACGCACGCCAGCAATATCAGGCAGATCAAACAGCGCCCCGCTGGGAATCTCATTCAAAAGCCATAACACGTCTTCTACAGACCAGCAAGCCTCGTCCGCTCGGCGGCCTAAGCGTTAAAGTGTCGCTATTTTACCACCGCAGCCGCAACCATCTCCAATATGCGCCTTACCCCGTCATCGGTGCCGATTGGCCCGTCGCTGAACTGGCTGCGGGCCGGCGGCTTCCAGTTGTCGCGCGAACCATCGTATTTGTAATTCTCAGGCTGATGCGTGAACTCAGGATCATATTGCCGGTCGTTCCCGGCCATTTTATAAATCACCAGATCAAGCGAGGGCACAATCATGAACCCAAAACCGCCGCCGCCTGATTTGAAAAATGCATCGCGCGGCGCGCCCGCCACATGGCCGTCCGCATTCACCTCGAACATCAGGCTGAACGGCGCGTGTTTTTGATAAGGCGACGGGTGGCCGCAAGCTTCCACGTATTCGGCGGGCACCAATTGTTCCTTGCCCCATTTGCCATGTTGCAGCAGCAGATAGCAAAACCGCAACGCGTCCGTCGGGCGCATGGCGCAATCTCCGCCGCCATTCATGTGCGGACCCGGACCGGCAAAACCCCATTGGCCCCAGCCCATCGGCTTGGCCAGGCGCGCGGTGATGTAATCATTCATCTCCATGCCCACCGCATGGCGCAGGACGATGGACGCAACATGCGGCGAAGCCGAGGCGTAGGAATAGCCTTCACCCGGCTTCGTCCAGAGCGGAGTGCGAATTGCGTCCATATCCTGTCCCAACCCGGCGCGCGGGACCGGTTGCAAGGCAACGGACGGTTCGAAATTCACGAAGCCCGGATTGCCGCCTTCGCCATGCAGCCCGGCGGACATTGTCAACAATTGGCCGAGCGTGATGCTGGCTTTTTGCGGGTCGTCCAGCGGAAATGCCTCGGGCAGATATTTTTCGGTGAAGACTTTCTGATCCAGCCCATCGGGAAAAAGCTCACGCTTTTCCTGAAGCATGATGCCGCAGGCGATGCTCGTCAGCGCCTTGCCGCACGAAGCCATGGCCGGGATCGCCTCGCGATTGCCGCGTCCATAATATTTCTCATAGACCAGCCAGCCATGCCGTGCAACCAGCAGACCACCATGCTGACTCGAACGCGAAGCGTACTCGAAAGCCTGATCCAGCTTGAGCACATCCATTCCTGCGACCCGCAACACTTGTGCGGGCTCTTTCAACGTTTGCCAGCCGCCCTGGGTGTCCGGTGGTGGAAAATATTCCGCGCCGGACGCTTTGAAGCCGACTGAACCGAGCGCCAGCAATGAACTGACAAACAAACAAAGTATGATGATGCGTTTCATATCGGTTGATTGTCAGGAAGATTGCCACGGCGCAACGAGATTACAACGCCGAAAGAATTTGGATGGATATTTGCCGTTTCAATAATTATCCTCCGCGCTGGCTTGCCAATGGAAAATATGAACGAAACAGTGGTCGTCACGGGCATCTCGAACCGCGAGTTTCTCGAACGCTTTGCGCATCCGGGACGCATTGGGCTTTCGGGCGGCATCACGCTCATTGACAAAGCCATTGCGCGCGCGGAACGACATCTGGACGCGGCCGGGACGTGGGGCTCTTGGTCGCATGCGTTTTTGTTTCAAGGCACGCGCCACGACGGGCATCATTGGGTGATTGAGTCGGACCTGCAAGTCAACCGCAAGCACATCCGCCTGGGCGTGCAGGAGAACCGCATTTCAAAATATTACGACGAGGATTTTTACACGACGCTCGCCGTCCTGGATTTCAATCTGCCGGAGCCGACCGTGACAAATCTCTTAAGCGAAGGCTTGGAACTGGTCGCTGCCCGCGCGCGTTATTCCATGCGTGAACTGGTCGGCACGCTCATCGCCCTGCGCGATCCCAAATTGCGCGCGAAGAAATCTTCTCTCCCGCGAAAAATCCATGTATTGCTCCGCCTTTGTGCAGCATTTGTTCCGCAAGGTGGAAATTGACCTCGCCCCCGGTGTGCATCGCAGCAACACCACGCCCGAGGACATTTCCCGCACCATTGTGCCTCACACGACCTATCTGCTGAAACGCGAAGCCCCGACGAACAAGCTCACCGAATTGCGCCGTCGCATGCGCCAGCACGTCCGCGCCCGTGTCGAAAAAATTAAAGGCGCCCGTCTGGAAACCTGAAGGATCAGACCGGATCCGCAGACTCCGCCTGTGCCGCTGCTGCTTCGGCAGCGGCTTCCGCCTCGGCTGCAGCCTTCGCTTCAAGACTCGCGTAATATAGACCAAGATTGTGCTGGGCAGTTTTGTCGCCCGCCTTGGCGGCGCGGCAAAACCAGCGGACCGCGTCCGTATCACTTTTTGGCACTCCGCGACCGGTTTGGTAACAAAGCCCAAGATTGCATTGGGCCGGCGCGACTTCCTGCTCGGCGGCAGCCATGTACCATTTCACCGCTTCCGCGTAATCCTGCGGCACCACCTGACCGGTTTCGTAGAAAACTCCGAGATTGAACTGCGCCTGGGGCTCGCCTTGGTCTGCGGCGGAATGGTACCATTTGACCGCCTCGGCATAATTTTGCATCACGCCCTGGCCGGTTTCATAAAGGACGCCCAGGTTGAATTGCGCGGCAGGATCGCCTTGCTCGGCCGCCTCGCGAAACCACTTGGCTGCTTCGCCAAATTCCTGCGGCACACCCAGCCCGGCCTGATAACAAACCCCGAGATAACATTGGGCCGAGGCGTCGTCCTGTTCTGCCGCCTTGCGCAACCATTTGACCGCCTCCTCGTAATTCAGCGCCACGCCCTGACCGGTCTGGTAACAAATGCCGATATAGCATTGCGAAGCAGGGTCGCCTGCCTCGGCGGCTTTTTTGATTTCTTCGAACGACTGCCAGCTTGTTTGGTTGGTGGCCATGGATTGCTCAGGACGTTTTACGGCTTTATGACACTTCAAATCTATTCCGCACGGGCTAATGGTAATTCGTTTCGCCCCGAATTCAAGCCTCCTTTGCTCAACCATTGACCTTTATCGCCATGGGGTGCGGGCTCAAATTTAGCGAGATTTGGTGAGAAACTCCGCGCCGAAATGGTTGAGGGTTGAGAGTTGATGGTTGAGGGCCGGATGGGCCGGGCGGCGCGTTTTGCACATTTTGCTGCCAGAGGCGGGCGAATGCGGGCGGAAGCGGGCTTAGGCGTTGGTTGGTTTGTTTTTAAAGGGTAAAATGAGGGTTTGGTCCGGTTTGCGGCTCGTTTCCGAGCTTCGGACACACTCATACACCCATCTGCAACCGGTTCTCCGGCCAGTTGTCAAAGATCAAGCTGCCTCCGACGTGGCAACCATAGCACAGTTGGTTCGGGGGTCAAATAATCTTCGCCCAGAATCGATGGTTCAGGCGCAACCATATGCATTGTATCCGCTTCTGGCGGCTGGAAAGCCGCCAGAACCCGCACACTGGAAAGTGCGCGCTACATGGGTGGCACAGCGTTTCCAACCCGGTGCGCGCGTTTCCCACGCGAATTCAGATACTGCGCCTGGTTGCGCCCATTATCATGGATGCGGAATAAATATTTGTCGAAATTCATTGTCACGGCGGTTACATTGCTTCCACGTTCCAATATGCCTATGAATGCCCGTCAATCGTATTGCAATCTGCCCCCGTTGGCGGGGGTTTGCACCATGACCGAAGCGATGCGGCCCGGCCTGTCGGTGGAGGACTGTGTCGCCCGGCTCAAGCGCTATCATTACGCCTTCAAGCGGTTGCACCAGGTATTTAACGCGCACATCACTGCGGAACCGGTTAATGAATTGAAGATGGCCTTCAGCCTGCATGCTCATCTTTGCGCCGAGCATACCGCGTCCCTGCGCAAACGCGTCGGTGAAATGCGCGAACCGCCCCTCGGCCTCGAAGCCGTTCCCAATGCTGGCCTCGAAATTTTCTTCGACGAAATTCTTGCCGCGCCCACCACTGCGGAACTCTTGCTGGGGCTTTACGAAAAAGCCGTTCCCGCGCTCAAGGCCGCGCTGGAACAACATCTCGCGGACACCAACCCGCTGGTGGACCATCCGAGCGCGCGATTGTGCAAGTTCGCCTTGCTTGAATTGAGCGAACTGCAGACCTTCGGCGCGCAGGCGATTGCCGGTCTCGTGGATCATTCCGCGCGCGCCCAAGCCGCGCTTTGGCTCAAGCTGCTCGACGAATGTCTGTATGCCGCCGGCAGCCTGGATGGCGCGGAAACCGCAAATATTGCCATGCCGCCACGGATGCATTCCGTCACACCATTTCATTACGACAACGTGCCCCGCCGCGACGAACGTTTTCCCGATCCCTACAACATGGGCGTCAACGCCGAGGTGTTTCTTTACGACAAACAATTTCCGCCCGAGCCCAAGACGCTCATGATGTTCTACAAGCGCCTGCGGGAGATTGACGTGCCCGAAATGATGGCCAGCATCATCATTGAAACGCCCAACAAGCCCTGGGAATATTATCGCGACCTGACGCGCCAACTCTGGGACGAAGCGCGCCATGCCATGATGGGCGAAGTGGGCTTTGCAAATCTGGGAATTGATTGGGCGGACAAAGTGATGATCAATTACACCTGGTCGCTCGCGTTGAATACTCAGCTCAAGCCCATCGAGCGCCATGCCGTGCTCTATTTCATCGAACAAGGCTTGATGCCCAAGACCGGCAAACGCTTTGAATGGGAAGTCGGACTCGCCTCGCACAATCCGCTTTCCGCATTGTTTCAGGATTACGATTGGGCCGATGAAGTCCTTCACGCGCGCATCGGACGTGATTGGTATCTGAAGGAGTTTGACAACGCGCAGCAAGCCGTGCGCTACGGCGACGAATGCTGGTCGCGGGTGCTGATGAACTGGGAAAGCTGGCGTCAGCAGGGTCTCACGCAGCATCGCAACTGGTGGCCCGAAGTTTATCGCGAGGCCTGCCGGCATTGGGACATCACGCCCGATCCAAAGGTTTTGGCGTACGCAACTTCTTACGAAACCGTCCGCGCCGATCTTAAAAATTTGGTTGGCTCGGCGTGAGAGCAGTTGGTGTCGTCTGGCGGGTCTAAGCCGGAACCCTGCAGTTGAAACCGCAGATAAACGCAGATGGAC
>JAQGPB010000426.1 GCA_028293265.1 Pedosphaera sp.
TTGAAAATTCAACTGCATACACCCGTTTCATAAAGCGGCGGCCCCTTTATGAAACCCGCGCGCTACGTCGTCAAGTTTGCAGAAATGGAATTGAGGATGCGATGTTCCCAATTGCGAAACACCAGCACCGGCGGCCCCGCCTGCCGGCTCACCACTTCCACTTCTGTCTGCGCCGGCGCCACGTTGCGCACCCAGACCGCGACGTTCTCACCAAAAGTTTCGGGCTGCACTCCGCGTTTGGCCAGGATGTAGCCGTGATTTTTATCGGCCTCAAGAATTTGCAGATCACCTTGCTGGGCGGCGGCCACCGCCGCGCTCCACACCCGGTCGTAACCGGCATCATAAACCTGCCTGGCGCCGTGCCCCTCCATCCTGACCACAGATTGCGGCGTGGAACATCCGCTGAACATGATCGCCGCGCATGCCAGAGCAATGCACCCGGCAGCTTGAATTTTCAACTTTTGACCAAAGAGTCCTGAAATGGTTTTCATCGTGTCGCTCATCAACAAATCTCATCCGCTTTTTTTCTATTCGCGCTTAATCTAAGGTTTTTGCGCGAAGGGCCAATGGGGTGTTTTACCCTCTTGCAAGACAATGTATCGAAATCAAGCAGTCAATGTTTTCACCTGGGCGGAACGATGCGGCTAAAACCGCAGATGAAATCAGTTCGGCTTGATACCAGCATCCTTTAAATTACAGACCCGCGCCTGCAGTTCGCGCGCCATTTCCTTGCGGTCCATTTTGCGCTCCGGCGGCGCGCCGAAACGGACAAATGCCTGGAAGCCGTCCTTGGAAAGCAGATTTAACAGATGTGGAAAAAAAGTCATGTCGCGCCAGTAGCAGACTTCATCCGCGACCGAGCCGCCGGGCAGTTCGTAGCGAACCCACGCCGGAGTCACCGGCCATCCGTTTTCCGCGGCGGGACCAAGCAGCGAGGAGCGAAACGGCAGCACTCCTGAACCGTCGCTGCTCGTGCCTTCGGGAAAAATCGCCACCACCACGCCAGCCTTCACCACGCTCACCAGATCATCGGCGAGCCGGCCAACATCCGTCCGGCTTTGACGGCGAATGTACAAAGTCCCGGCGCAACGCGTCAACGGCCCGAGAACGGGCCACGAACGGACTTCGCTTTTCGAAACGAGCACAAGCGGTTGCAGCGAGCCGAACACCAGCACATCCACATAGCTGAGATGGTTGCTGACCAGAATTCCATTGGCTGGCGGAGAACCCTGCGCGGTTACACGACAGTGAAGGATGCGCAAGAACTGGCACGACCAGAATTGCATCCACCGCGCGCGAGCATGGATTGAAGAAGCCCTGCCCAAAAGCCAGATGCGCAATACAAAATCCAGGTAGGATATTCCAAAGACGGCCAGCAACCAAAAAAGCCGAACGCCAACCCGGAATGGTTTCTTCACAGCGGCGCGCGGCTTAACCCAGATAACGCGCCAGCGTTTTGGGCGATATGGAGTACAAGTCCATGAAGGTGAGGAAATCTATCGTCTTGAATTCCTTGTCAATCGCGGGCGGCCCGCAAATTTTTGAGCCCAGGGCCAGATAGGCGCTGAGCAGCTTGGGAATTTTCGGCGCGGCGGCCTGGGCTTCCGCGACGCAGGCAAAAGCCGGCAATGGATTGGTGCGCCATTCTTCACCCACGAGGCAGGGCTGCAATTCCCGGTAAGCCGCCATGCCCAGCGCCGGGTCTTGCGAAGTCAGCGAACTGCAGCCTATCAGATAACGGCAACTGCGGCTCGCGACATAATTCGCAATCCCCTTCCAAAGCAGGCTCAGCACGGTGAGATTGCGATGATCGCTGTGAACGCACGCGCGCCCGAGTTCCACGATTTCCTGGCGCCATTTTTCGTAGGGCGTGAAATCAAATTCCTGCGCGCTGTAATACCCAAGGTTGGCGGCGGCGGTGCGCCCCGTTTGCAAACGGTACGTGCCGATGACTTCGCCTGTGCGGACATCTTCGACGAGCAGATGATCACAAATCGGGTCGTAGGCGTCGGCATCCAGGCAGGTGGCATAGGATTGCTCGAGCCCTTCGCGCAATTCAAGGTTGAAGACCACGAATCGCAACAATTGCGCGGCGCGCACATCCTGCTGGCTCGTCGCCAGACGCAGCCGGTAATGCGCACGCACGGCCTCGATGGTTGGCGCGGCCGCAACCCCTGCGGGCTGGCCGGTGCCTCCAAACGTCGTTCCGTCCCTGCGATATTCAGTCACAATAGCCATGTAGCTGGTTCTCTATTTTATTCTTGCTCAAATTAGGACGGCATGTAAAGCCTGTTCCGAAGCCTTTTTGCCACCCTCTGCCGCCGCCCAATCCGCCGGAAACACCCTTGGATTGGCCGGCACCAACCGCTCTTCCTTACATCGGCAGATGAACGCCCATGCTGGTTACAAACTGATGACGCTCAGGTTAAAAGCACGAAACATCTGGTTTCGCCGTTTGCGCCAGCGTAACCACACTTCAAGCGGCAGAGGACTGCCGCACTCCAAGACGCCCGCGCGACCACACGGCCACCCGAGCCTCCGCCAGGTCTTGGACTGCGGCAGTCCTCTGCCGCTTTGGCACCGCGAACGCCAGCCTTCCACGATGCGCTATTTTTCTGTGGATCAAAATCTCCCGGCTGCTCAGAATTTAATTTGAAAAGCGTCATCGCCGCCGCCGCCTTTGGCGTTCACACCGGCGCCATCACGCCGGTCGGAACCAACGTCATCCTGAACTGGAACGGCTCATTCACCCTGCAATCCGCCACCTCCCTCAACGGCACCAACAGCGGCTTCACCGATGTGCCCGGCCCGGTGTTGACCGGCCCTTACACCAACGCCGCATCCAACACCGCCCAATTCTTCCGGCTCAGAAACTGACCCCGGCAATGCCAGGTTTGCCCGCGCGGGCCTTCCCCTCGCCCTTTGGGGGACCACGTAACGCCCACTCCGCACTTTATTCGCTTGACCAAAAAAGCCGTCAAGCCAAGTCAAGCCAGCCCATCATTCCCATGCCTCCCATCCATCCCATTCCGCCAGCACGCCCCTCTTTTGGAATTCGGAGCATCCTATGCCCGCGCACATTATCCAGCTCCCTTATCATACCCGCTCCACAAAGAAGCAGGCTTAATACCAGCAAGAAAATTGTTGAATCCGGTCACAATCAGCAAGAATTTCGTTGACGCCCAAGAAGCCCTTCGTCAGAGTGCTTCATCCGAGCTGCAAAAAAATTATAACCCTAGTGTGTGCATCCCTGCCGCCGGACTTTAGTTGATGGTCGTTAAACGCCGATTATTTGCTAAACAAAAAAATCAGAAAACCCATACCGTGAAAACCCACCCAAAAAACCCATTCAAGTTCGTTTCTGCTGGCTTATGCCTGCTATCCTCCTTTCTGACTTATAACGCCGCTGCAAATATGTGGTTTGATCCCACCGGCACGACCCTCAATGCCGTGGCGGGAACTTCTTCATGGGAAGGCAACGTATGGACTACCTCGGCAACCCCGGTGGCTTCTCCAGGCGCCTTTGCAGATGGTGCATTCACGGTTTTTTCCGTTACTGGCGAGGCTGCAACATCTGCCACGGTCACAGTCAGTGGAAGCCATAATTTTGCGGGTCTTTTCAACGGAGGGCTTACTGGAGACACAACTTGTGCGGCTTTGACCATCTCCGGTGCCGGTAGTTTGAACGTTGCAGCTGGCACCCAAGGAATCAATATAGCCAGCGGTTCTACCACGATCAGTTGTGTCTTGGGCGGAACCGGTGCAATACAACCCGAAGGTGGCGGCCAGCTTTTTCTGAACGGTATAAACACCTATTCCGGCGGGACGATGCTCCTGACTGGCGGCGTGCTGGTTAATTTTAACAATGCAAGCTCTTTTGGATCCAGCGCCATTACCCTTGGCTCCAGTGGTGGTGCGTTGATTTGTGAGGGAACTGCAGCGATTAACGTTCCAAATCCTTGGAACGTAACCACTGCCACCGCCGGTGAAAATCTAGTCGGCAACGTCGCCGGCATAACCTGGAGCGGAAACTGGACTTTGGGGGTCAATACTGTGACTCTTGGGTCAGGTGGCAACGTAGCCAACCTCAACATCCTCTCCGGCGTAATCAGCGGTACAGGTGGCTTTGCTAGAACTGCAAGCCAGTCACCCGCTGGAATCATAAAACTTACGGGTGCCAATATTTATAGCGGCAAGACCTCGATTCAGTCTGGCACTACGAGTGTAAGTTCGATCAATAGTGTCTCCGGCGGCGGCCCCAGCAGCAATTTAGGAGCACCCACGACTGTCGCCAACGGCACCATCAGCATTGGCGGCACCACCGTTGGCGGCACATTGCTCGACACAGGTACGGGCGAGACCACCGACCG
>JAQGPB010000452.1 GCA_028293265.1 Pedosphaera sp.
GTATCTGTTCGACGAAACCCAGGCTGTGGCCAAGGCCTATCGCGCCGCCTGCACGCCGGATATTTTTCTGTTCGACCGCAACCAAAAACTGGTCTATCGCGGCCAGTTTGACGACAGCCGCCCCGGCAACCACCAACCCGTGACCGGCAAGGACCTCCGCGCCGCGCTCGATGCCGTCCTCGCCGGCCAACCCGTGTCCGAGGACCAAAATCCCAGCATCGGCTGCAACATCAAATGGAAACCGGGCAACGCGCCGGATTATTTTTGAAGACGCTCACTCGTAGCGCAGAGTTCCACTCTGCTGTATCCCAGATTTTCAATCTGCCGGGCACCGCGACATTAAAGCGGGTCTTTGAATCTCAACGCGCCACTCCCATTCGCCGCCCTGCCGACTGCAAGTCGGCGATACAGCAGACAGAATGTCTGCGCTACGTAAACGGCCGTCCCGTCCAATAGGTTCGTCCCCGGAGATTTTTCTCGTTTTCGACAGGAGCCGAATCATAATGCCGGCATGGGGCGAACGCGTCGGATCATTTTTTTCAGCCTGGCAGGAATTTTTCTGGCTGCATTTGCCTGGTGGCTGTTGAAGCCGCGCGAGCCGTCGTATCAGGGCAAATCTTTGACCGTGTGGCTGAAGCAAGCCGAGCCAAGAGAGGGCTATGAACTCTCGGAAGCAAATCCTGAAGCGATCAATGCCATTCGCGAGATCGGCACGAAGGCGATTCCCACGCTGCTGAAATTTGCCGCAGCCAAGGACACGCGATTGATAAAATTCTTGTTGAAACTGGAAGAGAAACAATCATTGATTTCCTTGCATCTCCGTTCTCAAACTGATTTGGAAAGCTTAGCTGCGTACGGATTTTTTGCCCTGGGTCCAGACGCCAAAAATGCTGTGCCAGGCTTGGCAGTCCTGCTCAAGGATGACGATGCAGCGGTTCGCTCGACCGCAGCCTATTGTTTGGCGCTTATCGGATCAGCAGCACAAGCTGCCGTGCCAGACTTGATAAATGAACTCGAGCGAAAGGGGGCGGACCATGATGAAATGTTCATGGCAGCCTACGTTTTAGGGGAGATAGGCCCACCGGCTCGCGCCTCCGTTCCAGCCCTCAATGCAGCCCTGACTAACTGGTCAGGTTGGGGCCGCGAGGCAGTGCAAGCCGCTTTGATCAAAATGCAAGCCGCCCCACTTTCACCATTCATTGAGCAGCTCAAAGATACATCAAACTTTACTAATTGGGTCTATGCAATGGAGGTAGTGAGTAATTGTGGCACAAATTCCGGGCCTGCCGTTCCGATTCTCGTTTCCGAACTGACTCAGACAAACGAGCGAGTCCCATATCGGGTCTTGGGAGCTTTGGGTCAAATTCATCAGGACGCCGATCTTTGTGTCCCAGCCCTCGTCCCATTCCTCGAACATAGGAATAAAAACGTGAGGGAAAATTCGATATCTGCTCTGCGCCACTTTGGCAAAGCGGCACAGCCGGCCGTGCCCGCCTTGATCCGCTGCCTGAATGACCCTGATGATTCCGTACGATCTGCCGCAACGAATGCCTTGCGCCGAATTGATCCCGAAGCAGCGGCCAAGGCGGGAGTGAAATAAGCATGACAAATTATTCGCAAAAGTCTTATCTCGGCATCGAAATCGGCGGCACCAAGCTGCAGATTGCGGTGGGCGATGGCGGTGCGAAAATTCTTCATGCGCATCGCCTCACCGTAGAGCGCGCCCTTGGGGGCGCGGGCATCCGCAAACAAATTGAAACTACGCTCGCCAAAATTTTGCCTGACATCCCCAAGCTTGCTGCCGTCGGTGTCGGCTTCGGCGGGCCGGTGGATTGGCAGACGGGCAAGATCTGCCGCTCGCACCAGATTGAAGGCTGGTCGGAATTTGATCTGGGCGGCTGGTTGAAAAATATCACCGGCGCGCCGGTGGTGGTGGATAACGATGCGAATGTTGCGGCGCTGGGTGAAGCCATTCACGGCGCGGGCAAAGGTGCGAATCCAGTTTTTTACGTCACGCTGGGCAGCGGGGTTGGCGGTGGTCTCGTGGTGGATGACAAGATTTATCACGGCGCGAAGCCCGGGGAGGCGGAGATCGGGCACGTGCGTCTGGATCGTGCCGGAACCATTGTCGAATCGCGCTGCTCCGGCTGGGCGGTGGACGCAAAAATTCGCGCGCTTCAAAAAAGCGATCCGTCCAGCGCGCTCTGCCAGATGATCGGCGTGCAATCCGGTGGCGAAGCGCAATATCTTGTCGCGGCCCTGAAACAAGGCGATGCCGCCGCGGAACGGATTTTGCGCGAAACGGCGGAGGACCTCGCCTTCGGCCTTTCGCATGTTGTGCATTTATTTCATCCGGAAATGATCGTGCTCGGCGGGGGTCTATCGGGTGTGGGCGAACCATTGCGGGCGGCGGTGGCAGAGGCATTGGATGCGTTCGTCATGGAGGCGTTCGCGCCGGGGCCGAGTGTTTGCCTGGCCGCGCTCGGCGAAGACGCCGTGCCGGTCGGTGCGCTGAAACTTGCCGCCTCGTAGCGCAGATTTTCAATCTGCCGTATCGCCGACTTGCAGTCGGCAGCGCGGCGAAAGGCAAAAGACGCGGAAATTCTCTGCCCTCGGAAAATTCGCTTTATTTTAAAAACTGCTCCCCTTAGCATCCTTCGCGCGAAACCCGTCTTTCCGTTGTAAATTTTCCTTCAAGCTGCCATAATCTGCCCATTAAACAATGGATTGCTGACTACATCGCGGCCCAAAAAGCCGTGCTGGATTCCGTGCCGGTAAAAGCCGTCGCCGAGATTATCGAAACTTTTCAACGGGCGCTGGCCGAAGACCGGCAGATTTTCGTCTTTGGCAACGGCGGCAGCGCGGCGAACGCGTCGCATTTTGTCACCGATCTTGGCAAGGGTTCGTCGGACAAAATCGGCCGACGTTTCCGCGTCATCTCGCTGAACGACAATGTCAGTTGGATGACCGCGCTGGGGAATGATTACGCGTATGACGAAATTTACGTCCGCCAGTTGATGAACTACGGGCGTCCCGGTGACGTGGTGCTGGCGTTGAGCGTGAGCGGCAATTCGCCGAACGTGGTGAAGGCGCTCGAATGGTCGGTGACGAACGGTTTGCACACCATCGCGCTGGTCGGTGCCAAGCGCGGCCGCATGGCCGAACTGGCGCAGCAGACCATCGTGATTGACTCGACGCATTACGGCCGCGTCGAGGACGCGCAGATGGGCGTCTGCCACATGATTTGCTACGCGTTCATGGAAAAGCCGGAGCTGGGAAAGTGAGCGTGGGAATTTACGATTTGCGATATACGATTTACGAGTTTGCGGCAAGACTGTGAACTGAATTTTTTGATTGTTGATTCTCAGAAAATTGCGTTAGCGCACGCGGTTGGTGGTCGCGGCGCTAAAGCGGCAGAGGACTGCCGCACTCCAAGACGCTTCGCGAGCAACCTTGGCATCTGATTTAACCTGCCGGAGATTGGTGCAATTCGCCGCCGCCAATGTTATATAAGTATATATAACTATGGCAGTGTCGGCGCCCATTCGCAAAAAATTGCAGGAATTACCGCACAAGCCGGGCATCTACCTGATGAAGGACCGGTTCGGGACGGTGATTTATGTCGGCAAGGCGCGGGACTTGCGCAAGCGGGTAAGTTCGTATTTTCAACCTTCGCGGCGCATGGGCTGGGACTTGAAATTCAAGGCGCTGGTCGAGGCCATCCATGATTTGGATATCCATGTGGTGCGGAGCGAACCGGAGGCGCTGCTGCTGGAAAGCAGGCTCATCAAGGAATTTCATCCGCGTTACAATGTCAGTTTCCGCGATGACAAGCAGTTCCTGATGTTGAAGGTGAATTTGAACGACCCCATCCCGCGCTTCGTGCTCACCCGTTTCAAGCAGGACGACGGCGCGCGTTACTTCGGGCCGTTCGCCCATTCGTCAGCCTTGCGCAATACTTTGCAATTGATCCGCCGCCAGTTTCATCTGCGCGGCTGCCGTCCGCTCACGCCCAACGAGCGCGATTACAAGCATTGCCTCTACGGCAATTTGAAATTCTGCACGGCTCCGTGCATCGCGAACGTCACGCGCGAGCAATACTTGGAACAGGTCAAGGCGGCGTGCGATTTCCTCTCCGGCCAGAGCGAGGAAATGGAGGCGCAGCTCACCGAGGAAATGCGAAAGGCCGCGCTCGCGCAGAATTACGAAAGGGCGGCGATGTTTCGCGATGCCATCACCGATCTGCGCCAGACCACGTTCAAGACCCAGAAATTCGAGCGCCTGCCCTACACATTGCCGCTGGCCATCGAACCGCAACGGGATCTCGCCGAACTGGGCCGCGTATTGAATTTGCCCGGCCCGCCGTTGCGAATCGAGGGTTTCGATATTTCCAACATCAGCGGCACATTCGCGGTGGCGTCACTGGTGAGTTTCAAGAATGGCCGTCCCGACCGCTCCAATTATAGGAAGTTCAAAATGAAATCGGTCGTCGGTCAGAATGATTTTGCCTGCATGGCGGAGACAATCCGGCGGCGTTACACGCGGCTCCTGAAAGAAGCGCGGCAGAGGAAGAAAGAGGATGGAGAATCGAAGATTGAGGATGGCGGGGAAGGTCTGCCAAATACTGCGGAAGCTAGCACGACGATAGATCAAGTTCCCGGCGAGCAGCAAAACATTCCCCCTCTCCCGGGGGAGAGAGCCGGGGTGAGGGCGGGTGAAACATCTGACACTTCCTCCGACACGAAACACGAAACACGCAACACGGAACCACCCGTTCCATCAAATCTTCCCGACCTCATCCTGATTGATGGCGGCAAGGGACAGTTGAGCGCGGCCTGCGCGGAATTGGAGAAGCTCGGGCTGGGCAAAATCCCGATCATCGGGCTGGCCAAGGAATTCGAGGAGATTCACCGGCCGGGGCAGAGCGAGCCGTTGCGGTTGTCGCACGATTCGGGCGCGCTGAAATTGTTGCAGCGGGTGCGCGATGAATCGCATCGCCTCGCGAACACCTACAACGCGGAGTTGCGCCTGCGAAAAATTTCGGAA
>JAQGPB010000490.1 GCA_028293265.1 Pedosphaera sp.
TGGGGCGCTTTCATGAAACGCGACGGGGACGTGCCGACGCAGGCGGACGGGGTTCTCAGCAAGCCGCCGCGTGTGAATGAACTGCGGGAGGTGCTGGCGCGGGTGGTGAAGAGGAGGTGAGGGAGACGGTGAGTTTTGGCCGGGGGAATTTTTTTAACCTCGGATGGACACGGTTTTTAATGAATCGGGAAACATCGAACATCGAACATCGAACATCGAACATCGAACATCGAATGGCGGAACGGGGACTGCCGCAGTCCAAGACCTGGCGGAGGTTCGGACGAGCCTTTGGTCACGCGAGCGGCTTGTAAACAAAACACCCGGCGGGCTGCTCAAGGGCTGCCCGCCGGGTGGCTGTTAAAAATTGGGCTGAAACTTAGACGCCCTTGCTGATGATGTATTTCAACAGATCGGCCACGCGATTGCTGTAGCCCCATTCGTTGTCATACCAGCTCACCAGCTTGAAGAAGCGCTTGTTCAACTCGATGCCGGAGCCTTCGTCGTAAATCGAGGAGGCGGGCGAATGGATGAAATCGCTGCTGACGACTTCGTCCCTGGTGGTTTCGAGAATGCCCTTGAGATAAGTCTCGCTGGCTTTTTTCATGGCCGCGGAAATCTCGGCGTAGCTGGTGTCCCTGGTGGTCTTGAAAGTCAGGTCCACGACGGAAACCGTCGGAACCGGCACCCGGAAAGACATGCCGGTGAGCTTGCCCTTCACTTCGGGACAGACCAATCCCACCGCGCGGGCCGCGCCAGTGGTGCTCGGGATGACGTTCTGCGCCGCGGTGCGGCCGCCTTTCCAATCTTTCTTGCTGGGGCCGTCCACGGTTTTTTGCGTGGCGGTGTAGGCATGCACGGTGGTCATCAAACCTTCTTCGATGCCGAAGCCTTCCTTGAGCAGCACATGGACGAGGGGCGCGAGGCAGTTGGTGGTGCAGGAAGCGTTCGAAATGATGTTGTGCTTGGCCGGGTCATACTTCTCGTGGTTCACGCCCATGACGACGGTGATGTCCTCGTTCTTGGCAGGAGCGCTGATGATGACCTTTTTCGCGCCGGCGAACAGATGGCCCTTGGACTTCTCAGCCTCGGTGAACAGGCCGGTGGATTCGATGACGATGTCCACGCCGAACTGTTTCCAAGGCAGCCCGGACGGGTCCTTGGCGCTGACGACGTGAATGTCGTTGCCATCTACGACCAGGACGTCGTCCTCGACCTTGTCCGGCGCGGATTTCTTGGAGGAAACCTGGCCATGAAAACGGCCCTGGGAGGAATCATATTTGAGCAGATAGGCGAGGTTGTCGGCCGGGACAATGTCCCCGACGGCGACGACCTGGACTTCCTTGCCCAACAAGCCCTGTTCGGCGATGGCGCGAAAGACGAGGCGCCCGATGCGGCCGAACCCATTGATTGCTACTTTGACAGCCATAGTTATATCAGTTCTGTTTCGATTACGGTCACGGTTTCAAAAACGCGAGGCTGGGGAGTTTACCCGCGAAGCGACAGGCGTCAATGATGAGTTTACCCGGCAAACCCAAGGGAAGCAGTGTAAATGAGAATGGGCGGGACGCAAGGGGGAATGAAAATACCCAAATACCCAATGACGAAACACCCAAAGAAATCTCAAGCACGAAGGGTAATGCGCGAGCCGAGTGATTTGCAATTTGGGTATGTGATACAATCCTCGACTTCCGGCTTAAATCAGCAGAGCGTCTTCGCGAAAAAAAGGGCTTGCGCTTCCAAAATGCTTCCCTTGCGGCGGATTTGATGCAAGTATGATGCAGTTAGATGCGTATTTTCTGCCGTGCCAATGCCAGCCAGCACCTTTCCCGCAAGAATGTGGGGGTAAAAACGTCGCCCCGCTTCTTCAAGTGTTTTCCGACTTGTTGGGTCACGCTTTTTTCATGCCTGCTCCCGCTGCTGTTCACGAATTGCATGCGGCAGGAACCGCGCGCGGATTTGGTGATCGTCAATGGCATCGAGCCGGAGACGCTTGACCCGGCGCTGGAGACGGGGATTGCGGACGGGCGGATTACCAGCGCGCTGTTCGAGGGACTGACGCGCAATGACCCGAAAACCGCCGAGCCGATTCCCGGCCTGGCGGAACGGTGGGAAATTTCGCCGGATGGACGCATCTATACGTTCCATTTGCGGACGAACCTGGTGTGGTCCACCGGCGAGCCGATCACGGCGGATGACGTGGTTTATTCCTGGATTCGCGCGCTTGATCCCGTCACGGCCAGCAGTTATGCGGGGCAGTTGTTTTATTTGAAGAATGCGGAGGATTTCAACGCCGGCAAGATCAAGGATCCCGCGCTGGTGGGCGTGCATGCGTTGGACCCGCTTACGGTGCGGGTGGAATTGAATGATCCGACGGCATTTTTTCTGGATCTGTGCGCGTTTCAAACGCTGATGATCGTGCCGCGGCAAACGGTTGAAAAATACGGCGACAACTGGATGATGCACCAGCCGATGCCGACAAGCGGGGCGTATGAACTGGTCACGTGGCGCATCAATGACAAGATCCGCCTGCGCAAGAACCATCGTTATTGGGACGCCGCGAACACAAAATTGGAGCTGGTGGATTTTCTGCCCATCGGATCAGCGATCACGGCGTTGAACCTTTACGAAACGCACGGCTGCGACCTCGTGTGGGACAAGGACATGGTGCCGACGGAGTTGCTCGACGTGCTGATGAAGCGGCCGGATTTTCACAGCTACACCATTCTCGGCACCTATTTCATCCGCTGCAACACGACGCACAAGCCGTTTGATGACATCCGGGTGCGGCAGGCGCTCGGGTTGGCGGTGGACCGCGAGCGGATCACGAAGAAAATCATGCGCGCGGGCGAAGTGCCGGCGTATCATTTCACGCCGCCGGGCATCGGGCATTATCATGCGCCGGAGCACTTGCTGGAATACAATCCGGCCAAGGCGCGGCAGTTGCTGGCTGAGGCCGGTTATCCCGGCGGGAAGGGATTTCCGCGCTTCGCCTACCAGTTCAATGCCGCCGCGGGCGGGGCGGCGAAGGTCCATGAGAAAGTGGCGGTGGAATTGCAGCAGATGTTCCATGACGAACTGGGGATAGACATGGAACTGCACCAGGTGGAATACAAGGTCTATCTCGCCAACGAGAACACCTTGAATTTCGAGCTGAGCCGGTCAAGCTGGATCGGCGATTACAATGATCCGGACACGTTCCTGAATCTGTTCATGAGCAACAACGGCAACAACCGCACCGGCTGGAAAGACGCCCGCTACGACGACCTGATCCGCGCGGCGGACAAGGAAAACGACCATGCGAAGCGCGAAAAAATGCTGGAGGAAGCCGAGACGATCCTGATGCGCGACGGCAACCCGGTGATTCCGCTCTTTTTTTATGTGGGATTCAACTATTACAATCCAGAACAAGTCCACGGCATCTACCACAACATCCTGGACACCCATCCTTTGAACGCGATTTGGAAAAGCGAGCAGCCAATTAAAAAATAAAAGTTTAAAATTAAAAATTGGGAAAGAAACCAATTGCCACGAAAAAGCACAAAATGCACAAACAAAACCAAACGCCGGCCTGTGACTCGTAAATCGCAAATCGCAAATCGTAAATTCCAGCCATGTATTTCATCCGCCGCCTGATCTTTTCGATTCCGCTGCTGCTGGTGATCACGTTTTTGACGTTCGGCCTGATGCATATCGCGCCGGGCAGCCCGTTCGACAAGGAGCGGAAGCCGGCTTCGCCGGAAGTTGAGCGCAATCTCGCGCGCAAATTCCACATGGACGAACCGTTCCTGAAACAATATCTGCGCTACCTCGGCGTCGGTTACGACCACGATGCGCAGGGAAAAATCCACTGGTTTGAAGGCGGCCTGATCCGGGGCGACTTCGGGCCGTCCGCCATTTACCGGAATCACGGCGTGAACGACATCATTGCGCAAGGGCTGCCGGTTTCGCTGCCGCTGGGGTTCATGGCGTTTGGTTTCGCGCTGGGCATCGGATTGCCGGTTGGTTTTTTCACCGCCGTGCAACGCGGCAAATGGACCGATTACGCGGGAACTTTTTTCGCGGTGCTCGCGATCTGCATCCCAGGACTGGTGATGGGACCGTTGCTGGTGGTGACATTTGCCATTCACTTTCGCTGGTTTCCGGTGGCGCTGTGGGAAACGCCCTGGCACGCGGTGCTGCCGATGATTGCGCTGGGACTTTATTTTGCCGGCCGCATCGCGCGGCTGATGCGCGAAGGGATGCTCAACGTGATGCAATCGGAATTCATCACCACTGCGCGCGCCAAGGGGATGAGCGAGAACAGGCTGCTGCTGAAACATGCGGTGCGCATCGCCATCCTGCCGGTGGTTTCCTACTCGGGGCCGCTGCTGGCGGACTTGCTGACCGGCTCGTTCGTGATCGAGAATATTTTTGCCATCCCAGGCCTGGGCACGCCGATTGTAAACAGCGTGAACAATCGCGATTTTCCGGTGGTGGTGGGATTGGTCGTCCTGTACGCCGCCTTATTGGTCGGGATGAATCTGCTCGTGGACCTCGCCTACATGATGCTCGACCGGAGGGTGAAGTATGATTGAAGAGGCTGGGAGTTCAGGGTTGAGGGTTGAGGGCAAAGGAAGCGAACCAAACGGCTCGCCTGACAATCCGCAATCCGCAACCGGCAGTGCGCAGCCCCATCTCAGCCCCAACCAAAAAGCCTGGCGTCGCTTTCGCCACAACCGGCCCGCCGTGTTCAGCGCATGGTTTCTGGCGTTGCTGTTGCTCGTGGTGATCGCCTGGCCGGTCATTTTAAAAACGGCCAGCCTCGCGGGCGCGGGCGGCAAGGCGTTCGCAACCCGATATGACCCGGACACCCTGTCCGACAGATCGTTCGACCCGCCGACGGCCCAACATTGGTTCGGCACGGACGTGCATGGGCGCGATTTGCTCTCGCGGATACTTTTCGGCGCGCAAGTTTCATTGATGGTCGGCGCGGTCGGCGCCGCGGTAAGCCTCGTCATCGGCGTGCTGTGGGGCGCGGTGGCGGGCTATTTGGGCGGGCGTTGGGACAGCGCGCTGATGCGGACGGTGGATGTGCTGTATTCGCTGCCATCCATTATTTTCGTGATTGTGCTGATCTCCACTCTGGAAGGGCGGATCAAGGGCTGGTTCGATTATTTCAACGCGCCGGCGTTGGCGCACTTGTCGCGCCTCGGTTTTTTGTTTATCGGCCTGGGAGCGGTCTCGTGGCTGAACATGGCGCGCATTGTGCGCGGGCAGGTGTTGACGCTGCGCAACCGCGCTTTTGTGGAAGCCAGCCTCGCGCTCGGCGCGCGGCACCGGCACATCTTGTTCCGTCACATCCTGCCAAACGTCCTTGGCGTGGTGATCGTTTATCTCACGCTGACGGTTCCGGCGATTATTTTGTACGAATCATTTCTCAGCTATCTCGGTCTGGGCATCGAACCGCCGATGGCAAGCTGGGGCTCGCTGATTGCCGAGGGCGCCGGGCAGATCAACACCGTGCGCGTTTATTGGTGGCTGCTGGCATTTCCGGGAGCGTGCCTGATCACAACCTTGCTGGCGCTGAACTTTTTGGGTGACGGGCTGAGGGACGCGTGGGATGTGAGAGGGGATCGCTGACGCGAAAGCTCCAAGCACCAACATCCAAGCTCCAGAGAATAATCAATCGCCAAAACCCAAGTTGGAGATTGCGAGCTTGGAGTTCCTCTGGAGCTTTCATGAAACGTCCGCGGCCCTGCCAATAGCTCCATAGGAGCGATATATTTGTAGTTTCCAACCGTCAAGAAATCAAAGCTCCGTAGGAGCGACATCACGGCAGGACCAACCGCAACGGATTTGGGCAAACGCTCAAAGGCTGGGATGCGCCCCCGCGATTGGTTATTGTTGCCTGGCTATTCTCTGGATGACTGAGCCTGCCCTCTTCATGAACTGGGAAACATCGAACATCGAACATCGAATGGGGGAAATCCCTTCTCAATGAACCATTGAAAAAAGCCACCCCTCTCCCCGCTCGTGCCTCGCGGGGCGAGGGAGAAGAAAGCGTGCGGACGGTTCAGGGGTTCAATGCGCGCATTTTCGTTTGGGGAATCCTCACGTCGTGAGGTTTGGCTTTTCGGCCAGGAGCAACCAATAGAGGTTGAGTGCGCGCATCATTTCCACGAGGCCCTCGAACTTGACCGGCTTGACCAGATAGGTGTTCGCGCCCAGCTCATAGGCGCGGTTGATGTCCGGGTCTTCCTTCGAGGAGGTCAGCACGACGATGGGCAGGCGTTTCAGACCCGGTTGCTCGCGCACCCAGGCAATGACCTCGAAACCGTTTTTTCGCGGCATCTTCAAATCCAACAGCATCAACTGCGGCAGGGGATGTTTTTCGCGATTATCGTAAGGACCGTCCCCGCGCAGATAACTGATGGCATCTTCGCCGTCTTTGACGCGGTGGACCGGATTGACAATCTGGGACTGCTTGAAAGCGCGCTCCATGAAAAAGACATCGTTGTCATCATCCTCGGCCATTAAAATCGAGTGTACCTTCACCACGCTCATGGGCCTACTTTCGATGCCCTTGTGCCATTAGGCAAACCAATTTTTTCTGACAGGCCGTTTATGCTCGCCTTGCCGGGCCGTGTTCGGTAAAATTCATGGCGCATTTGGCAACCGACCCATGCTTTGCAAGACCATCGCGGTGGCTGTCCCGGTTCTTTGCGCCTTGATACTCTGTCAAGCCGGCGCGGGGGCGGAAGGTGTCCCCAAGACCGCCCCAGAGTCTCCGCTGGCGATCGCTTCCTCCCGGCAACTGTTGCTGGTCACCACCAAGGATTGGAACGCCGTGACCGGTGTGATGCGGCGCTTTGCCAGGGCAGACGCCAGCTCTGGTTGGAACGAGGTTGGTGCGGGCATCCCCGTCGTCGTCGGCCGCAACGGGCTCGGCTGGGGCCGTGGCTTGAGCCTGCCGTTCGCGTTGCCGGGGCCGGTCAAAAAGGAAGGCGACGGCA
>JAQGPB010000509.1 GCA_028293265.1 Pedosphaera sp.
GGTGCGCGCCGGGGAATGCGGGGATTGAGGGGGAGCAATTGACTAATGGGGAGTTGGTGGAATGTGTGCCGATGGGCGCGGAGGATTTGGCGGGGTTGCTGGCGTTTGCTCGGGAGAAGAAGGTGGATTTGACGGTGGTGGGGCCGGATAATCCGCTGGCGTTGGGGATTGTGGATTTATTTCAGAAGAATGGACTGAGGATTTGGGGGCCGAACCAGAAGGCGGCGCAGTTTGAGTCGTCGAAGGTTTTTTCGCAGAATTTCATGGAGAAATACGGGATTCCGACGGCGCGGGCAGGGACGTTTTCGGACGAGCGGACGGCGAAGGCTTTTGCGGCGTCGTTGGGCGGGCGTTGCGCGGTGAAGGCGGATGGACTGGCGCTGGGGAAGGGCGTGTTGATTTGCGGCGGCGTGGCGGAGGCGAACCGGGCAATTGACGAGATTTTGGTGAGCAAGGCATTTGGCGTTGCGGGGGCGAAGATTGTCATCCAGGAATTTTTGGAGGGAATGGAAATCTCGCTGCACGCGTTGTGCGATGGCCGGACGGCAAAGCTTTTTCCCACTGCGCAGGACCATAAGCGCGCGTTGGACGACGATGAAGGATTGAACACGGGCGGAATGGGCACTTATTCGCCCACGCCGTTTTTGAATGAGGCACAGCTCGCCGATGTGGGGCGTCAGATTTTGGAGCCGTGGCTGAAAGGTTGCGCGGAGGAGGGGATTGATTTTCGCGGCATCATTTATCCGGGTGTGATGCTGACGAAAGCCGGGCCAAAGGTTTTGGAATTCAATGCGCGCTTCGGCGATCCGGAGACGCAGGTTTATCTGACGCGGTTGGAAAGCGATCTGGTGGAATTGTTGAACGCCAGCGTTGACGGCACTTTGGACAAGGTGGAATTGAAGTGGAGCGAGGCGGCGTCGGTATGCGTGGTGATGGCGTCGGGCGGCTATCCGGGCGCGTATGCGAAGGGGAAACCGATCACAGGCTTGACCCAGGCGGGGCAATTGCCCCATACAAAGGTGTTCCACGCTGGCACGGCGCGCGCCGGAGGCCAGATCGTCACCCAAGGCGGACGGGTTTTGGGCGTTACCGCGTGGGGGCCGGGCTTGGCGAAGGCGCAGGCGGCGGCGTATGCGGCGGTGGAAAAGATTCAGTTCGACGGCGCGCAATTTAGGCGCGATATTGCCGCCAAGGCGCTGCGATAACAGGGTTTTTCCCGGGCGCAGCCGCAGAGCAACCATTATGAAATTTTTGAGAAAAATGATTTTAGGCGCGGCGGCGACCGCGCTGCTGGCGTTGCCCATGTTGGGCCGCGCGGATGTGAACACCAATTCGGCCCCCGATTTCAAGGAAGTCTATGATTTGATCCGGACGCATTTGGCGGGCGAAACCGAGGCGGACTTGAACCGGGACGCCGTGCAGGGATTGCTCCACCAACTGCATTCCAAGGTGTCACTGGTCGGGAGCGAGAACGCGCCGACCGCTTCAACGGATGCGCCCGTGCTAGCCAAGTCCTCCTTGTATGACGGGCCGGTCGCTTATCTGCGTGTGGGACGGGTAGGGGAGGGATTGGTGAATAAAATCGTCGCCGCCTATAAAGAATTGGACGGGACCAATCACTTGAAAGGGCTGGTGCTGGACCTCCGTTTTGCCGACGGGCATGATTACGCGGAAGCGGCGGCGGTGGCGGATTTGTTTATCACCAAGGAAAAGCCGCTGTTGGATTGGGGGCATGGGGTCGTGCAATCAAAGGCGAAGACCGATGCCATCAGCCTGCCGGTGGCCGTGCTGGTCAATCAGGAAACGGTGGCGGCGGCGGAGGCGCTGGCGGCGATGTTGCGCGAGGATGACCGGGCGATCTTGCTGGGTTCAAATACCGCCGGCGAGGCGACGATGAGCCAGGAATTTCCATTGAAGGACGGCGGTTATTTGCGGATTGCGACGGCGGCCATCAAATTGGGCAACGGTGAAATGCTCTCCGCCAAGGGGGTGAAACCGGATATCCAGGTTTCCGTGAAGCCGGAGGACGAGCGGGCTTATTATGCCGATCCGTTCAAGGAAATGCCATCTTCCATGGCTTTGATTGCCAGCATTCTCGGCGAGAGCAGCGTCAATAGTGCGACCAATGGGACCAATCGCATCGCGCATCCGCGTCAAATCAACGAGGCGGAGCTGATGCGCGAGCGGAAAGAAAAACCGGGAGCCGAACTGGACGGAGCACCACCACCGATGACGGCACGCGAGGCGGAAGCTGAAAAACCGGTGATCCGCGACCCGGTATTGGGGCGCGCGCTGGATTTGGTCAAGGGCATTTCGGTCATTCGCCGGACGCATTCCTCCTGATTTCACGGTTGACGATTTCCTTTACCCGCCTCAAGTTGACACTGTTAATGCTGCCATGAAAACGATTCTTTTCGTTTGCACCGGAAATGTCTGCCGCAGCCCCATGGCTGAAGGTATCTTTCGCCATGCCATGAAAGGGCGGCGGGACATCCAGGTGCTGTCCGCCGGGATTGGCGCCATGGAGGGTCAGGCGCCCAGCCCCTACGCGGTGCAGGCAGTGAAGGAATTGGGGATTGATATTTCCAAGCAGCGCAGCCGGCAGCTCACGGGCGAGCTGGTGCAGGAGGCGGATTTTATTTTTGGGATGACCCACAGCCATGTGGACACGGTTTTTCTGCTTTATCCCCAGGCGGCGGAGAAGACTTTTCTGCTGCGCGAATTTGACGACACGCTCGATATTTTTGAGAAGGACATCAGTGATCCGATTGGCGGTTCGTATGAAGTGTATTTGAACTGCCGCGACCAGATAGAGCAGGGGATAGCATCGCTCTTGCGGTTTGTTGACCAAGGCGAAGTTGTGGCGGCGTCCGAACAGGCTACGGGTGAAACCGTGACGTTCGCTTTGGGGGCGGACCATGCGGGATTTGAATTGAAGGAAATCCTCAAGATGCACCTGGTTGGGGAGGGGATCAGCTTGGTGGACATGGGGACTTATTCCACCGCCGCAGCGGACTATCCGGATTATGCGCTGGCGGTCGGGCAGAGCGTGCTGGGGCAGAAGGCGGAACTGGGCATTTTGATTTGCAGCACCGGCGTGGGGATTTGCATGGCGGCCAACAAGGTCCCCGGCATCCGCGCGGCGCAGGTTTTCAGTGAATCCATGGCGATATTGGCCCGCCAGCACAACAACGCCAATGTGATTTGTCTCGGCGGCAAAATAACCCCGCCCGAGCTGGCCATAAAAATAGTGGACGCCTTTCTCAACGCACATTTCGAAGGTGGCCGCCACGAACGCCGCATCAATAAAATGGAAAAAATCGCCTCTGCCAACGAACTGAACCTCAAAGCCGTTGACCCTGAAATCGCCCTGGCCATCGCCCACGAGCGCCAGCGCCAGCAGGAGAACATCGAACTCATCGCCAGCGAGAATTTCACCAGCCCCGCCGTGATGGAGGCGCAAGGCTCGGTGCTCACGAACAAGTATGCCGAGGGCTATCCCAAGAAGCGCTGGTACGGCGGCTGCGAAAACGTCGACACGGTCGAGACGCTGGCCATCAACCGCGCGCGCAAATTGTTCAATGCCGAGCATGCGAATGTTCAACCCCATTCCGGCAGTGGCGCGAACATGGCCGTCTATTTTGCCTTTCTGAAGCCGGGCGACAAGATGTTGACGATGGACCTGACGCATGGAGGTCATCTGACGCACGGCAACAAGGCCAATTTTTCCGGCAAATTTTTTGAAATCGTCCATTACGGCGTTCGCAAGGAGGATGAACTGATTGATTACGATCAGCTCGCCAAAATGGCTCGTGAACACCGGCCCCGGATGATCACCGTCGGCGCCAGCGCTTATCCGCGCATCATAGATTTTGCCCGCATGGGTGAAATCGCGCGCGAAGTCGGCGCATTGCTGCTGGCGGACATTGCGCACATCGCCGGTTTGGTTGTCACGGGACAGCATCCCAGCCCCATTGAGCACGCCGATTTTGTGACCACCACCACCCACAAGACTTTGCGCGGGCCGCGCGGCGGGCTGGTTTTGTGCAAGGAACGTTACGCGAAGGAAATTGATTCGCAGGCGTTTCCCGGAATTCAAGGCGGGCCGTTGATGCACGTCATCGCAGCCAAGGCGGTCTGTTTTCATGAAGCCTTGCAGCCCTCGTTCAAGACTTACCAGCAGCAGATTGTCAAGAATGCCAAGGCGCTGGCCGAAGGGATGAGGCACAACAATTACCGTCTTGTCAGCGGCGGCACGGACAATCATTTGATGCTGGTGGATGTCGGTGCGCGTGGCTTGACCGGCAAGGATTGCCAGATCGTTTTGGATGAAGCCGGTATCACGGTCAACAAAAATACCATCCCATTTGAAACCCGTTCTCCATTCCAAGCCAGCGGCATCCGCCTCGGCACCCCCGCCGTCACCACCCGCGGCATGAAAGAGCCGGAGATGGCCGCCATCGCCGACATGATCAGCGAGGTTTTGATGGACATCAAGAACCTTGACACCGTCGCCAAAGTAAGGCAACGTGTCCGCGAATTAACTGCAAGATTTCCCTTGCCGTATTGAGATTTGTAATCAATCTTTCGGTGTGCCCCGCGTGGTAGCCGTCCTGATTTTTTATATTATTCTAATTCTTGGTCGTCCAACCCGCTATCGTGAAGGCATAAATACATGATGTTTGTCCCCCTGCACGATGAAAAACTAAACTGATCAATCATTATATTTATGGCCAAAGTCAGCACCAAAAAAGCCGCCAAGCCCAAAGCCGCAGGCAAGGGCAAGGCGCCCAAATCCAATAATCTCCCGCTTGATGCCGGCAACGGCACGCACGCCGAAGCCGTCGTCGAGATGCCCCAATCAAACCAGGCTCCCATGATGGAATTGGAGCCCCCAACCCGGCCCGTCGAGGCCCACGATGAGGATGGCAAGGCCGATGAAGCCGTCCCCGCCGGCAAGCGCGACGTCATTGCTGCTTCGATGAACATCGCCAAGCTCCAGGCGATGTCCATGACGGATTTGAACAACATGGCCAAGGAATTGGGCGTGGAAAACTTCGGCACCATGCGCAAGCACGAGGTCATTTTTCACATCCTCCAGAAGAATGCCGAGCGCAGCGGCGTGCTGTTTTCAGAAGGCGTGCTGGAAGTGTTGGCGGAAGGTTTCGGGTTCCTGCGCTCGCAGAGTTTCAATTACCTGCCTTGCCCTGAAGACATCTATGTCTCGCCATCGCAGATCCGGCGCTTTGACCTCCAGACCGGCAATCTCGTCGCCGGCCAGATTCGTCCGCCCAAGGACAAGGAACGCTTTTTCGCCCTGCTCAAAGTTGAAGCAGTGGATACCGAAGAGCCGGACAAGGCCAAGGACAAGACCCACTTTGACAACCTTACTCCGCTCTTTCCGAACCGGCGTTTCATTCTAGAAACCGCCGCTGACGAGTTGTCCACCCGCGTGCTGGACTTGGTCTGTCCCATCGGCAAGGGGACGCGCGGCTTGATCGTCGCCCCGCCGCGCACCGGCAAGACCGTG
>JAQGPB010000520.1 GCA_028293265.1 Pedosphaera sp.
GCGGGGTGCGGAATTGGGGGAAGGCGCGGCTCGTTCTAATAAAAAAGTTTCTTGGCTCAGTTTATTCATTGAAAAAGTTCCATTCTTCGCGCTGGCATTCGCGGCCAGCGTGGCGACGGTCGTTGCGCAACGCGCGGGTGGCGCGGTCAGGACAGTGGCGGATGTGCCTTATGGCTTGCGCATCCTCAACTCACTCACCGCCTACGCGCATTACGCGGGCAAAGCCATCTGGCCGGCGCATCTTTCGATTTACTATCTCCTGCCGGCTGAAGTTCCGGTGGCTCCGGCGATTTGCGCGGCGCTGGTGATGCTCGGTGTCAGTTATCTCGCGTTTCGCTGGCGTGCGTCCTGCCCGTGGTTCATCATCGGCTGGCTCTGGTTTGTGGGCATGCTCGTGCCGGTGATCGGATTGGTCCAGGTCGGCAGCCAGGCAATGGCCGACCGTTACACCTACGTTCCGTTGATCGGCTTGTTCATCGCGGCGATGTGGAGTTTGGATCGCGCGTTGGGTGCCGGACAGACGGGGCGGATTTTCGGAGTTGGGCTCGCTACGGTTTCACTGCTTGCCTGCGTAATGTTGACGCGAAGCCAGCTCGGCCATTGGCGCAACAGTGTTTCCCTCTTTCAACACGCGGTTGAAGTGACACCGGATAATTATTTCGCCGAATATGAACTCGGCACCGCACTCGCCAATGCGGGCAGAAACGAGGAAGCGATTACTCATCACACGACGGCCTTGCGCATCAATCCACTCTATGAGCCGGCTCATTATCATATCGGCCTCGAACTGGCCGAAGCGGGCAAGCTCGATGACGCGGTGTTCCATTTCTCCGAGGCGCTGAAACGCGATCCCGGCAGCGAGGAACTTCACAACAATCTTGGCGTGATTTTTGCCCAACAAAACAAACTTGATCCCGCCATCGCCGAGTTCAAGCAAGCCATCCAGATCAATCCCAGCTATTCCCGGCCTTATCTCAATTACGCCCTGGCCCTGCAAAGACTCGGCCAGGCCGGCGCTGCCCTCACGAACTTTGCCAAGGCGCGCGAACTGGACCCTGCATCGCCATTGGTGATGATGCGGCTCGCCTATTTCCTGGCTACTTGTCCCGACCCGCAATGGCGCAATCCCGCCGCCGCCGTGCAGCTCGCGGAGACCGCCAACGAATTCACCCAACGCCAAAGTCCGCCCTACCTCGCGACCCTCGCCACCGCCAATGCCGCCGCCGGCAATTACTCGAACGCCATTGTCTTCGCCGAATTGGCGCGGACCAAAGCCCAGGAGCAGCATCTTCAGGACTGGGTGAAAAAAATTGAGACCGACCTTGCCTTGTACCGACTCGGCCAGAATCCGCCCGCAAATTGGCAGCAGCCACAGCCATAACGCTGAAGTGTTCCGGCGACGTTAAATTCCGCGTCAAACTGTTTGTTCGAAGCCAGCGCGGCAAGCACGCCTACTTTTCCATTTACAACACCTCATGCCAGGGGGTATATGGTCGTGGTCAAAGGATCACGGTTCCCATTTTCAAGATCATGCGCAAAGAAGTCTTCCTCGAGCAATTCAAGCGGCGGGCGGTGGAACTCGGCTACCCGGAGCGCAAGCTGCGCCGGAAGGTTGAGGAGCTTGACCTGCATCATGATTTTTTGAAGCGCACGGCGTTGAAGGAGCACCTTTCGGAAGAAGCGGCCGAGGCCCGCTCGAGCGTGGAACTTGGCAATCCGGTCACGCTGGCCGAGGAAGCAGCCGCGGCGCAACGGCAATCCTCCTGGTGGGGGCGGCATCCCATCATCGGTTATATTTTGCTGCCAATACTTTTGCTGGGACCGACGCTGATTGGTGCCATCGCTTTGATGTTCGTCGCGGGGTTGCTGCGCATGCCGAAGGAGCAGTGGAATGACTATGGCAGCGGCGTCATGAACGGTGGCACCTCGATGAAAGAAATAGGGCTGCTGATCAAGACACTTTTTAAATTGCATTACTTGCTGCTCACACTGCTGCCGATTCCGTTCTGCTGGATGGCGCGCCGTTCGGCCTCAGGTCTGTTATGGGTGACGGTTCCATGCGTGATCTGCGCCGTGCAAGGCATGTGCCTCCAAATCATCTGGCCACCGCATCCACGCGGTATTCCGCTTGGCTATTTTATGGACCCCAATTGGCTGGGTGGCCTGGGTCCGTTGATGATTGCGGGCGCGAATTGGTTGCAGCGGGCGCTGGCGCTCCGGCGATTGGCCCCCCTGCCGGAGAATGTTAAAACCAAACCCTCGGGTTTCGAAGTGCTGATCCAAATCCTCAACACCCCGATGAACGAGTGGCGGCCGGAGCTGCTATCCGGGGCCAAATCTTCCCCGGAAAAAACCAGCCGGGTAAAGAGGGCCTTGCGCACGCCCACATATTGGGTGATTGCCATCCTGATATCGGTCCTGATGCTCATGGCGATGGTTGGCAGATATAAAGCGACGCACGCACGCCCGGGTGTGCAAACTACCGGGCGCGCACGACGGAACAACAATAACCAAGCTTTGAATCTGGCAACGGCAGATTGGCCCGCCGAGCGCGAGGCGACCATTGCGGAAATCAGGGCGCGACAAGCCAGCAAGGAAACGCACAACGAAACGCTCGTCAATCTGCAATCGCACATCAACGTGCAACTCGACGAATCAGTGGATGGCGGCACCAAGGAGCTTAAGGACAACCACCTCCTGGAGTTGCCACGCGGCATCAACATTTATGGCGGCGTGCCATTCGACGTGGAGGGGCGCGTCCAGTTGATGGGCCGTGGATTGGAACAATGGAAGCGGATTTTTCCGGTCACGGCCAGGAACATCGAGATTAGACGCAAGTGCGCCAAAATTCATTTGTTTCATGGTGAAAATTGCAATATGGACGCCCAGGAACGGGGAGCGGTGGCCAGGCTCATATTGCATTACGCGGATGATACGCAACAGACCATCGAGATCATCTCAGGTGAGCACCTGCTGGATTGGTGTGGGGCCATTTACACCACCGGGGTGCGGCCTGAACAGCGTGTTTTAAGTTCTCCCGATGCCGAGCTGGCCTGGGTCGGACAAAACGCGTTCACCAAGCGC
Organism: Pedosphaera sp.; assembly: GCA_028293265.1. The sequence goes on from JAQGPB010000520.1 coordinate 3,085, forward strand.
CGCCATAAGGACTTTTCCCTGCGGCTGTACAAATCCACCTTTGCCAATCCTCGCCCGGATGTTGAAATCACGTCCGTCGAATACGTATCCACGATGAGCCAGGCCGCGCCGTTCCTGCTGGGGATGACTGTGGAGTGAACGCCAGTTTTTAAGATGACTTTCGCGGTTACAGGGGTATATTCATCTTTATGAAATCATCCCCGGCCTTTTCTCCATTGGCTGCGGCACTTGCTTCACGCCGTGGGTTTATCCGTCAAGTCAGCCTGGCCACTGCGTTCTTCACGGTGCGCGGCGCGTTTGCCGAGGAGTTGACGCGCAGGCACAAAACTGCCGCCTGCGGCGAAGGCCCGTTCTATCCGCCCAAACTGCCGCTGGACACGGACAACGATCTGATCATCGTCAATGATGCCATCACGCCGGCGGTCGGGGAGATCACGCATTTGAGCGGACGGTTGATGGATGAGCGCGGGAATCCAATCCGCAACGCCGCCGTGGAAATCTGGGAGGCGGACAGCAAGGGGATTTACCTGGCCGACGCGGGAAGCCGGGGCAAGTACGACGCGAATTTCCAGGGGTTTGGCCGGTTCCTCACCGGCTCGACGGGCGAATATTATTTTCGCACCATCAAGCCGCTGCCTTACACGGGCCGTCCGGCGCCGCATATTCATTTCAAGGTCAGGATGAAGGGCCGCGAACCGTGGACGACGCAACTGTTCATCAAGGGCGATCCGGGCAATGCGAAGGACGGCGTCTGGAGCGGCGTCGGCAGCGCGGAAGAGCGCGCGACGGTCACGACGGAGTTTGTGCCGATGAAGGATTCGCGCATCGGCGAACTCACGGCGCGCTTCGACATTGTGCTCGGCGTGACGCCGGAAGGATGATGGTCGGCAGGTTGCCGCTATCAGGCGATCACTTGATCTGGGAATAATCTATGTCCAGCAGTTCGTAATTCCTCCAGTCCTTGAAATCGAAATGCCACCATTCGGTGTTCAGCCCGTGGAAATTGTGTTCCTGCATCACCCGTTCCAGAAGTTCGCGGTTCTTGATTGTTTCCGGCGGCAGCTCCATGTAACGCCGGTGTGCCTTCTCCGTGAAATCATCAAACGGTGTCGGCATCGGCAATTCCGTGCCGTCCAGCTTGATGAGCGTCAAATCCACCGCCGCGCCGCGATTATGCCGCGAACCCTTGGCGGGATCGGCCACAAAACCGGCGTGAGGATACACGGCCCACATTTTTTTCTGCACCGACAGGGGCCGGTATCCGTCAAAAATCTTCAACGCCAGTCCCATCCCGTGCAACTCGCCCTGCACAGCTTTCAAACTCTCCGCTGCCTCGCGCCTCAGGCAGCAGCGTGCCACGGGATAAAGCTGCTGGCCGGTGAAATTGTTCGTCGTCG
>JAQGPB010000522.1 GCA_028293265.1 Pedosphaera sp.
GCCACGAATACCAGATGATTGATGAGACCATCGAGGCCGCCATGCCGGCAAAGCGGAGCACCGCGTCATTTTACGAAGTGCTGGCGCCCGACCCCCACAAACCGCTCAATCCGCCCGGTCAATGGAACCATTCGCGCGTGCTTGTAAAGGGCAATCACGTCGAGCATTGGCTGAACGGCAAAAAGGTTTTGGAATACGAACTCGGCAGTCCCGAAATCAAGGCCGCCGTTGCTCTGAGCAAGTTCAAAAATTCGAAGGGCTTCGGCGACAAAGTCACCGGCCCCATTCTGCTGACCGAGCATCACGACGCGGCGTCCTTCCGGAACGTGAAGATTTTGGAGTTAAAATAAATTGGAAAGTGCGCCACCAGTCTCCGCCCTTGGTAGCAGGCCCCAAAAAGCGGTGACTGCAACCACCAGTTTAAAATATCCAGAAAGGTGGATACGCTCCCCCTCTCCTCGGGGGAGAGGGCTGGGGTGAGGGCGGGCTTAACCACTAACCCTTATAGTTAATTGGCAACTTGAAAGACCACCCCATTCTCAGTTTTTATCCTATCGCTTATGAGAACGCTTTTGATCGGAGTTGATAGCGGAACGCAATCCACCAAGGTGCTGGTGGTGGACGCGCAAACTGGGAAGGTGCTGGCGTCAGCGGCGCAAGCTTACGGGCTGATTCCCAACCTGCCGCCCGGCGCGAAAGAACAATCGCCCGAGACTTGGCGCGACGCGACCGCAAGCGCGATCCGCCAGGCATTGCGCCAGGCCAAGGCCTCGGCGGCGGAAGTGGTGGCCATTGGCGTGAGCGGCCAGCAGCACGGGTTCGTCCCGCTGGACGCCGCGGGCGAAGTCATCCGGCCCGCCAAACTTTGGTGCGATACCTCCACGATGGCCGAGTGCGAGGAGATCACTGCGAAGCTGGGCGGCTTGAAGCCGGCGATTCGCGCGCTGGGCAACGCCGTGCTGCCCGGCTTTACCGCGCCCAAAATTCTCTGGCTCAAAAATCATGAGCCAAAACACTACCAACGCCTGGCCACGGTATTGTTGCCGCATGATTATCTGAATTTCTGGCTCACGGGCGAACGCGTTATGGAATATGGCGACGCGAGCGGCACCGCCTTGCTTGACGTGCGCAAACGGAAATGGTCGCAGCCCGCGCTGGCAGCAATTGACCCCGAATTGGAAGGCAAACTGCCGCCGCTGATCGCCAGCGACCAGCCCGCGGGAAAATTGCAACACGCCACCGCCAAAAAAATGGATTTGAACGCCAACGTGGTGGTGAGCGCGGGGGGCGGCGACAACATGATGGGCGCGATCGGCACGGGCAACACCAGCGCGGGAGTCATCACGGCGAGCTTCGGCACGAGCGGCACCATTTACGCCTGCGCGGAGAAACCGGTTGTGGACCCAATCGGCGAGATCGCGGCGTTTTGCGATTCGACGAACCGTTGGCTGCCGTTGTTGTGCACGATGAACGTGACCACCGCCACGGAGATGATGCGCAACGCCTCCGGTTGGTCGCATGAAAAATTTTCCGCCACCGTCGCGCGCGTGCCGGCCGGTTCGGGCGGGTTGCTGCTGCTCCCGTATCTCGAAGGCGAACGCACGCCGAACGTCCCGGCCGGAACCGGCGTGCTGCTCGGCGTGACCCAGCGCACTTACGCGCCGGAATTCCTGGCGCGCGCCGCAATGGAAGGCGTCACGCTCGGGATGAATTATGGGTTGCGGCGCTTGACCGAACTGGGCGTGAAGCCGTCGCAGATCCGCGCGACGGGCGGCGGCGCGAAATCAAAAGCTTGGCGGCAAATCATGGCCGACGTTTTCAACACCGAGGTCGTGACCTTGAAAGTGAGCGAAGGCGCGGCGTACGGCGCGGCGTTGCAGGCGCTCTGGTGCTGGCGCCAGCAGGCAGGCGAAAAAATTTCCATCAAGGACATCACCGACCAGTTCATCGAGGTGAACCACGAGGAAACCGCGCAACCAGATCCGAAGAATGTGGCGATCTACCAGGAGTTGCAAGCCTTGCAGGACGAACTTTCAACGAGCCTTCGCGATGTCTTTGCAAAACACCGGGCCTTCGCCGTCGAAATGGAAGGCCGGAAATAGGGGAAGATATGTTTTTCATCCTGCCAATCGGAATGGATTACCGGGCGCGGCGTTATCCGGTGGTCACGTTCACCTTGATGGGGATCTGCTCGGCGATTTATCTGATCACCCTCATCTTCACGCTCGCCGACCAGTCTGATTCCACCCAAGCTTGGGTTTTTGAAAATCTCTGGCTCATACCCAGTGAATCCCACTGGTGGACCTATCTCACCTCCGTTTTCGTGCATTCGGGATTTTTTCACTTGTTTGGCAACATGATTTACCTGTTCTTGTTCGGGGCCTGCGTTGAGGACATGATTGGCCGGCTGCACTTCACCCTCTTTTATCCGTTATGTGGCATCGGGGCGGCCCTGGCTTACGTGATGTTCTCACCGGAACATTTTGCCTCGGACATTCCCATGGGTGGCGCTTCGGGCGCCATCTCCGGCTGCATCGGCGGTTATTTGCTGCTGCGGGCAAAGGCGAAGATTCAGTTCAAGTGGCTGGTTTTCTTCTGGTTCAGGGTTTGGCACGGCGACTTTCAATTACCGGCGTGGCTGGTCATCTCGTTTTGGTTTCTCGAGGATCTGGCAAAGATGTTACTCTCTGCCTCCAAGCACGGGCATGGCGGCGGGGTTGCTTTCGGCGCGCACGTGGGCGGAACCTTGGTGGGCATGGGTTTGATGGCCGTTGAAAAAATCCGGCTCAAAAACGTCCCGCCAGTTGACGATGAGGAACTCGAAGACACACCAATTGCAACCACGCCATCAGCCAGGCCGATTTTTCAACCGCGGGTTCAGCCCGCAACAGTCCCGACAGCCACCTTTAAACTCCCGACCATCCTGCTCTTTTGCAACGGCGCGCAGTCCGGTCCCTTCACTCAATCCAAGATTCAGCAGATGTTTGCCGCGGGCGAAATTCCTGTGGATGCGGTTTATTGGCAGGAAGGCATGACCGACTGGCGGACGGTTGAGGAATTGCTGGAATTATGAAGGGCTGGACGCCAACCGATGCAATATTTCCCGCAACCATCCGGCAATTATTCCATCGCCTTTAATTCAGCGGCGGCGAAATTGTATTCAAAAAAGTCCTTTCGCGCCGTGGCGACGCATTTCTGAAAATAATCCTTCGCCGTGGCGAGATCACCCGCGAGCTGCCGCTTCATGCCGGCGTAATACCAGGCTTCGCATTGCTCACCCGTATCGCGGACATGGGCGGCGCGCAGAAACTCCGCCTCGCCCAGGCGATCCAGCAGCAGGGCGCCAATCTTTTTCTGCCACGGGCCATAATCGCCCTTCCGCAGTTTGTCGAGGCAGGCGCTGAGTTCCTTGTCCGCAGCCGCGCGTTCCCCGCCTCGGGCATGAATCAGCCAGATGAAAAAACTCGGGTAACTCGCATCGCTCGGATTCAACTCGCAATAGCGCCGGTAATCTTGCCGGGCCCCGTCCCATTTTCGCATCAGATACCGTGCATTGCCGCGAACGAAATAGGCGCGGACAATTTCCGGGTCCAGTTCCAGCGCGCGGTCGAGATTGCCAAGGGCCAGATCGAGATTTGTGACGCTTCCCTGTGAGGCTGCGAGTTCGTACCGGGCTTCGCCGCAAATCGCGTTGGCCCAGGCATTGGACGGTTGCAGTTCCAGATAG
>JAQGPB010000539.1 GCA_028293265.1 Pedosphaera sp.
TTGTCGCCATCGGTCAGCAGAATGATGATGCGGCTCTTGCTGCCTTTGAGCATCGAGAGGCGTTTCGCGGCGGCGGCGGTTGCGTCGCCAATGGCCGTGCCCAATTCGCGAATCGTGCCGATGTGCAGACGGTGCAAGTTTTGTGCCAGCCATTCATGATTTAGTGTCAGTGGGCTCGCCAGATAAGGCACGCCGGAAAAGGCGATCAATCCGATGCGGTCGTTGGGACGTTTGCTCACGAAATCTTCCAGCACTGAACTGGCGATGCCGAAGCGCGTGGTTTCTTCGGTGGTTCCTCCCATGTCCAGCGATTCCATGGACCAGGACAAATCGAGCACCAGCATTATATCCACGCCGCTGGCCTGTGTTTCCGTGCGGTCATTGGCAAAGCGCGGTCCGGCCAGCGCCACGATGCATAGCGCGAGCGCCAGCAACCGCAGGAACAAAAGCAGCCGGCCCGCCGCTCCGCGTGCTGCGCCGCCCGCCGCCCGCGCAATATCCGCGCTCGGAAATCGCAACGCCGACAGCTTGCCCACGCGCCCTCGCAGGAACGCATACACCGGCAACAACGCAAGCAGCGCCAGCACCCACGGAAATTGGAATTGAAAGTGGGAGTTCATCACTGTTTGCCGTCGGCTGGCGCACGGCTCGATTCCAACTTATCCACCAATTCCAAAGCGCCCGCAACCGCGCCCAATTTCGGCGTGGGCGGAGCCGGCGAAAATTTCCATTGATCGCAGCGGCGCAGAAAATCGGCGGTGACTTCGGCCAGTTCTGGTTTTATTTCCGGGTGGGATTGAAGCGTCTTGCGAAATTCAGTGGTGGTGAGTTCCTGCGGCGGAAAATGAAAGGCCGTCATCACATAATGTTTGAGCACCCGCGACACTTCGGCCACGAGTTGGCCATCCTCTGCGCGATTGCGCCTGCTTTCTAACGCGCGCCGCGCGGCGATTCCAGGCGGCTCAAGCACGACCTGCCTGGGACGGCGCAGCCAGCCGACCGTCAATGCCACAATGCCAATCATCACCACAGCAGCGAGCACAACTTGCCAGCCATGCAGTTCCCAAAACGAAGGCAGCAGTTCACCATGAGGCGGCTCCAACGGCGGAAGTTCGTGCCCCTGCCCCCGGGCAAGGCCGGCAATAAAGCTGACGCCAAGGCTCAACAAGTTTCTCCGCCATATTCGTAGCGCAGACTTGCAGTCTGCCGTATCGCAGATTTGGAATCTGCGAACACCACGAAATTGAAACGATTCTTGACCTGCGAACGCTTTGCCGACTGCAAGTCGGCGATACAGCAGATTGAAAATCTGCGCTACGAAATCTGCGCGCATCCGCAATCCGCAATTCCTCCTCATCCCCGCCTCCTGCCGCGCCGGGTCTCGAAAAATTTCTGTAGAACCTGCGCGAAAGGTTCGCCCGTGCTGAAGCGCAAGGTGTCCACGCCCGCATGGCGCAAGGCGCGGTCCAGTTCGCCCAACCGCTCGGCATTTGTCCGGGCGTACGTCTGCCGCACCGCCGCGCGCATCGAGTCCAGTTCGAGCATTTCCCCAGTCTCGGCGTCTTCAATCGTTAGAAGGCCGGCACTGGGCAATTCGCTTTCGCGCGGGTCGTGCAGATGCACACAGACGAGGTCGTGCCGGGCGTTGGTCATGCCGACCGACTGCGCCAAATCGCGGCCGGCTTGCAAGCTCCGCGCGGCGGTTCCGAAACTGTGCAGAAAATCGGTGAACAAAAAGACAATCGAACGGCGCTTGACTACATGGTTCAGAAACGCCAGCGCAGCCGGAATGTTCGTTCCGCGATGCTTGGGCTTGAAAAACAACATCTCCTTGATGGTGCGCAAAATATGCCGGCGTCCCTTGCGCGGCGGCAAAAACAATTCCACCTCGTCGGTGAACAACAGCAGTCCCACTTTGTCACTGCTGCGCGCCGCCGAAGAGGCCAGCGTCGTCGCAATCTCGACCGCCGACTCGCGCTTGCTCAGCCGCGCGGAACCGAAATCGCTCGATGCTGAAACATCCACTGCCAAAATAACGCCCAATTCGCGCTCCTCGCGAAACCGTTTCACGAACGGTCGGCCCATGCGGTTCGTGACGTTCCAATCAATGTCCCGCACGTCGTCGCCGGGCATGTACTCGCGCAACTCCTCGAAATCCATGCCGCGCCCCTTGAACCGGCTCAGGTACGCCCCCACCATCATGTCATTGACCAGGCGGTTGGTGCGAATCTCCACCCGGCGGACGGTTTCTAAAATTTCTTTGACGGTCATGCGCGCAAAACAATAATGGCATCGAACATAAGCCAAAGAAAGCAATTCCGACAAGGGGTGCCGGTGAGATTGAGATCCGGGGATTTGAACAGAAGCAAACGAAGGCAACGAAGAAAACCGAGGGAACCGTCAAAGTTTGAAAATCAGTAATCCGATCCCTACATCAGCCAAATCAAACCGGATGATTCCGAGGTCGCGAAGGTGGCCGAATGTGCATCCCGCTCAAGCAAGCTTCTCAGGCTGCCAGCCATCAGGAACAGTCTCATTAAGATCAAATGGGTTAATCGGGAAAAATGGAGGTGCAATGGTCCGCACCTGCTCATCAAACCAACGAACGAAGGATTCTGTGACATTACGAAATGATTCAACGCGACAAAATACCGAACCAAACGCATCTTCCCGATTCCGATACAGCACTTGCACGGTTCCACCTGGACGGCAGAAAATAATTGTGTTGAAGTCATCGAATTGTTCGCCTTCATTGGTTAAAAAGACATACTTACCGAGCCGCTTCCAATCTGCTTTCATTTCCTCAAGCGACTGTCCGTGGTCTTCATAAAGAGCATGCAGCAAGCTGCCGAATAATTCGGCATCAGGCAGTCCTGCAAAGCTCTCATCCCACAAAGTCTCAATGTTGTTGAGCAGCTCGCGAAAACGAGCGGTAGCAGCAAAAAGAGAACAGTGATTCTCACGAATATCGCCAATCCGAGTGCCTTGCATGTGGATGCACATGCGACCATAACCGCCATATTCGGGACCATATGGTTCGTGGTATGCTTCTATGGCGAAATCTGCTGGCTCTCCAAAAATCATGAGGCGCAATAACTGTCTGATAATCCAACCGCACGGTGCGGCGCGAATCCTTCCATGCCCCTGACCTTCCCTCTGTCGAAAAGACTTGTCCAGCGAAAATGTGCGAGTCCTGCCAAATGCCAAATTCATCAGTTCGGATTACATATAAATCTATCTGACGGTTTGACAAATGGCGGCTGAAAACGTTAGTTTTCAAGCGTATGACCGCCATGGCCAAAAAAATTGAGCAGGAAATACAGCAACTGCCTTTGGAGGACATGCTGGCGTTGCATGAACACCTGATTGCTTCCATTCACGCACGAGAAGATGCCAAACCGCTTGATCCTGCATTCCGGGAGGAAGTCCGGCGGCGAATCGAGGAGATTGACTCTGGCAAGGCCGAAGGCGTTGACCCATTTCAGGCGCTCAAGGAAATGTAGATGCCAACGCAGCCCAAAGCGCTGAAGCTTCATGCCGAGGCGCGAGCCGAACTGCTGGAATCGGTTGTGTTTTACCGGGAGCGCGCTGGCGAACGATGGGCAGGCCGGTTTAAGCAACGCGTCGCCGAAGGATTAAGGGCAATCGCCGCCAATCCTGAACGTTATCCACCCGCGCAAGATTTGCCCGGACTTCAAAAGATGCGGATCAAACAGTTTCCCTTTACCCTGCTTTACGTCAATCGAAAGGATTACATCTGGATCGTCGCCGTGGCCCATGGCAGCCGAAAGCCGGGGTATTGGAAAGATCGAATTTCGTAAACCCTGCGCGGGGAAATGTTGGGAATCTCAAGATAATAATCACGGCACCGGCACCGTATTGAAAATTTTCTTGACGATGTCGTCGCTGGTGATCGCCTGCGCCTCGGCTTCGTAGGTCAGGATGATGCGATGACGCAGCACGTCCGGGCCGATGTTCTTGATGTCCTCGGGCGTCACGTAGCCACGGCCTTGCAGCAGCGCCCAGGCCTTGGCCGCCACGGTCAGGTAAATTGTTGCGCGCGGCGAGGCGCCGAACTGGATAAGATGTTTGATGTCCAGCTTGTATTTCTCCGGCGTCCGCGTCGCGAACACCAGATGCACGATGTAATCGCGGATTTTTTCATCCACATGAATCTGATCCACCAATTTGCGCGTGCGCAGGATTTCGTCGAGCGGGATGACCGGCTGCACTTCGTTTTTGGGTGAAGTGAACGCCATCTTGTCCAGAATTTTCCGCTCTTCCTCGAACGACGGGTAACCGATGATGACCTTGAACATGAACCGGTCCACCTGCGCCTCGGGCAGCGGAT
>JAQGPB010000266.1 GCA_028293265.1 Pedosphaera sp.
ATCGGCAAAGCCGCCCCAGACGTCGCGAAGCGTCTTGGACTGCGGCAGTCCCCTGCCGCTTTGGCACCGGCAACGGCGCTTGCAACTGCAACTCCAAAATTTCCAAAACGCGCCACCACGCCCTCCCTCTCCTCTGGGGAGAGGGCATTCCCCCATTCGATGTTCGATGTTCGATGTTCGATGTTCGATGTTTCCCATTTCATAAAGCGGGCCGGTGCAAGGGCGGACACATCTTCTAATTTATTCCCCGACACGCACCACGCACCACGCACCACGCACCACGCCGCCTTCACCCTGATCGAACTGTTAATCGCCGTCGCCATCTCCGCGATCGTCCTCGCCTCCATCAGCACCTTGTTCTTTAGCGCGCTCCATCTTCGCGAACGCGCTGCCGAAGCCGCCGAGCAAACCCTGCCGGTGGACCGCGCCATCGCCATCATGAAACAGGATTTGACCGGCATCATGCCGCCTGGAGTACTGGCCGGCCCGATGGGCAGCGATGCCGTGGCCATCGGCATGACCACCCCGCCCGCGCTGGAGATTTACACGGCCAGCGGCGTCATCAATGCGGATCTTCCCTGGGGCGACCTTCAGAAAATAGATTACTCGCTCCAAAATCCGACCAACCGTTCAAATTTCGCCGGACGCGATCTCATCCGTGGCGTCACCCGCAACCTGCTCGCCAGCACCCCGATGCCGCCGGAACCGCAATCGCTCTTGCAGGATGTCCAGAATTTGCAGTTCTCCTATTACGACGGCACCAATTGGAACGATACCTGGAGCACGGCGCAGTCCAACATCCCGATCGCCATCAAGGTCTCGATTGATTTCGCATCGCTCAAGGGCGACACGCAATACAAGCCTCCCGTGCAATTCCTGGTCCCCATCGTGGCGTGGGACCGCACCAACTCCGCAACCAACGAGGTCAGCAACTAAGCGGATGAAAACCACGCGCCAGCAAAATTTTTGGACTCGCACCCTCCCCAAAGCGAAAGCGGCAGAGGACTGCCGCAGTCCAAGACCTGGCGGAAGATCGGCAGCGGCGGAAAATGTCGCGAAGCGTCTTGGAGTGCGGCAGTCCTCTGCCGCTTTGACCACGACAACCGAAATTGCAACCACAACCCCAAAATCCGCCAATCCGGTCGCAACGCCATCCCTTGCCCCAGGAGAGGCTATTGCACCAAAGGAAATTTTGCGTCATGAAGCCTTGAACTGTCGAAATCTCCGCCAGGTTTTGGAGTGCGGTGGCAAGCGCAGCGCGACACCGCTTTCGGAAGCCGAGCATGACAAGAACTCTACAGGAGCTAACAGAGAGGAAAGGGTTTATCCGTGGCTATGCGCAACCACCTCCGTTGCCTCTGTTGCCTCCTGTTCAAAATTCCGGTTCATGGAGAAGGCCGGGGCGAGGAGATTCCCCCATTCGATGTTCGATGTTTCCCAGTTCATAAAGCGGGTCAGCATGAGGCCGAGCAAGCCTCTCCCCCAACTCTCTCCACTCCGCACTCCGCACTCCGCACTCCGCACTTCTGAAGGCTCCGTCCTCATCGTCGTCCTCTGGATCGTCTTCGGCCTCATCGCCGTCACCCTTTATTTCGCGCACACCATGTCATTTGAACTGCGCGCCTCGGACAACCGCGTGGCTGGCCTCGAAGCCGAACAGGCCATCGAGGGCGCGCGCCGCTATTTCAGTTGCCTGTTGTCCAATGTCAACCAACCCGGCGTCCTGCCCGACGGCGGCACTTACCTGAACGAAGCCGTCCCCATCGGCAACGCCCATTTCTGGGTCATTGGCCGCCCCTTGCAACAGGACTCGACCACCGTCACCACCGCCCATTTCGGGTTGATTGACGAATCGTCCAAGTTCAATCTCAACAGTGTCTCCAGCAACATTCTCATCAATCTCCCGCGCATGACCCCCGAACTCGTCGCGAACATTCTGGCCTGGCGCAGCACCAACACCAGCAGCCTCTCCGGCGGCGCGGAATCGGACACCTACATGAACGTCCAGCCGCCCTATCTTTGCAAAAATTCGCCCTTTGAAACCGTGGACGAGCTCCGCCTCATCTACAACATGGACATGGACACCCTGTACGGCGAGGATGCGAACTTGAACGGCATCCTGGACCCCAATGAAAACGACGGCGATGCCCTCGCGCCAACCGACAACATGGATGGCCAGTTGGACCCGGGCCTGTTTGAATACGTGACCGTTTACAGCCGCGAGCCGTCCACCTACACCAGCACCAACAGCGCGGGCACAGTGACCAACCAAACGCGCTTCAACATCACCACCACGAACGGCATCTCGGGCCTGCGGTCAAACCTCGTAACCCTTTTCGGCCAAACTCGTGCCCAGCAGATGCTGCCATCGAACCGGAGTGCCGCGTTCACCAGCCCGCTGCAGTTTTTCATCAGCCAACAGGTGACCCAGGCCGAAATCCCGTTGATCGAAGCCAGCATTCGCGGCAGCAACATCGTCGGCCTCATCAATGTGAACACCGCGAGCCAGACCGTGCTCGCTTGCATTCCCGGCCTGGACACCGGTCAGGCGGCAACGCTCGTTTCCTACCGGCAGTCCAACACCAACAACCTCAATGGCTCCATCGCCTGGGTCACCCAGGCGCTCGATTCAACCAGCGCCTCTCTCGCCGGTCCGTATCTGACCGGTCGCGGTTACCAGTTCACCGCGGACGTCGCCGCCCTGGGACATAACGGTCGCGGCTATCGCCGGGTCCAGTTCGTTTATGACACCAGCCAGGGAGCGCCGGTCATTCTTTACCGCCGCGACCTCAGCAGTCTCGGCTGGGCGCTCGGCAAAGAAGTGCGCGACAAATGGCTGCTGGCAAAATCAACCCCATGATAGACCTTTTCAAATCCAAACGTCCCTCGACGATTCTGGGCCTGGCCTTTGACGGCAACCAGCTCGAAGCCGTCGTGCTCCGCCGCACCAACGGCCATGTGCAGGTAAGGGAATCCGTCTCCAAGCCGCTCGCGCTCTCGCTCTTGAGCGGCGACCCTGCCCTGGTCGGGCGCGAGTTGCGCAACCACCTGAATGAGGCCGGCATCCGCGAACGGCGTTGCGCCGTCTGCCTGCCGCTCAACTGGGTGCTGACCATGCACACGCAGATTCCGGATTTGCCGGAGGCGGACATTGAGAGCTTTTTGCAGCTTGAGGCCGAGCGCGGCTTTCCCGCCGGGCACGAGAATTTGTATATCGCCCATTCGCGCGCGCGGGCCGCGGATGGCACGCAATTCGCCACCTTGATGGGCATTCCCCGCAACCACCTCGCCAGCGTGCAGGCGGCACTGAAGGCCGCCCAGCTCAAGCCGCTGACTTTTTCGCTCGGCATCACCGCCCTGGCCGGTGCGGTCAAGGACGCGCCCGGCTCGCTGACACTTGCCCTGGCCAACCACGGCATTGATTTGCAGGTCACCGCCGGCGGAGGCATCGCGGCGCTGCGTTCGCTCGACGGCGCGGTGGAAGTGGAAGGCTCCCAGAAACGCATTGACGCCGATCTGGTGGCGCGGGAACTCCGCATCACCCTCGGGCAACTGCCGCCGGTCTTCGCCGGCCAGATTCGGACCGCGAAAATTTTCGGGCGCGGCGAACTCGCGCGGCAGTTTGTCACGGACATTGCGCGGCGCACCGAGACGATGGGCTTGAAGGTTGACTTGATGGAGCGCGCGACGGACGCCGAATTCAACCAGCCCGCGGCGCCTGAGATTGCGCTTTCGCCCGCGCTGGCGCTGGCCGCGAGCTACCTGCGGGAAACCGCGACCGGCCCGGAATTTTTGCCGCCCCGCGTGAGTCCCTGGCAGCAGATGATGACGAGCACGAAATTCTCGTCGCAAAAGTTGATGTGGGCCGGCGGCGCGGCGGGCGCGGTGGCGGCCTGCGTGGCCGGAGCGTTTTTGTTCCAGCAATGGCAGATTTCGCGGCTGGATTCCCGCTGGAAGGCCATGGAGTCGAAGGTCACCGAGTTGAACACGGACCAAAGCCAGATCCAGAAGTACCGGCCGTGGTTTGACCGCTCGTTTCGCGCGCTGCGGATTTTGCGGGCCTTGACGCAGTCTTTTCCCGAGGATGGTTACGTTTCCGCCAAGAGCCTGGAAATTCGCGATCAATCGTCGGTGACCTGTTCGGGCAACGCGCGGGACAACCAGTCTTATATCAAGCTGCTCGACCAGTTGAGCAACATCCCGGAAATCAGCGATTTGAAAACCGAATCGGTGCGCGGCCAGACACCCGTGCAATTCACCCTCAATTTCCAATGGGAAGGAGGCAAAGCCAGTGGAAACTAACAACCGCCAGAAACTGC
>JAQGPB010000613.1 GCA_028293265.1 Pedosphaera sp.
TCCCGTGTTTCCGACACCCGTATCCGTGCGCCCACAAGCAAACGGCCGTTCTTGTCTTTGACCACACCTTCTCCTTGCGCGGGTTCGCCCTGACGCGGACGCAGATCGGGGAAGGGACTGTGTGGGGCAGTGACAGTATCCGGCAACGGCTCAGCCGCAGTCGGCCCTATGCTGACCGCGAACAGCAACAAACCGTATTGAGTCTGGGCGGATTCAATGGACAACGCGCGCACTTCCTTGTCCGGAGCGGGGTTGGTCAGCGCGACGTGGAACAGGCGCAGATACTTGTCCAACTGCGCCGCCGAGGAGCTTTGCTCGCGCCAAACCACGCGTGCATCGGGACTTTTCAGCGGCTCCTCATCCTTATGCCACGCTGCCCGCCAGCAGCGCAAATGTTCGCCATACTTCAGTTCCAAGGCGGCATCCGTGCCGTCCGCATAGAGCAGATGGATTTTCGCGATGACGATGCCGTCCGGTCCATCGGTGTCCGTGCCAGCGAGCAGATGCAATCGTTCGAAGCGCCGACCAACGGCGAGATCACTCAGGTTGGTGGTGACGGCGAGGCCCTTTTGCAGCGCATTGGTGGCCTGAAATAGAATCGTCCCATCAACTTGAAACGGAATTCCGTCGAGCACCTCCCTTCCGTGAAGCATGGGCCAATCGGCACCCAGCCTTTCAACCGGCGATGATGGTCCGACATAGGATTTCAGATCGAGAGTCTGCACCTGCTCCGCAGACATCCGAAACGACAGTGATGCGCATGCCCCCGCAAGCCAAAACCAGTTAGCGATTTTCATTATGTCTCCTTCGTTGGTTTGCCAGCGCAAATTAATACGCGAAGTTTCATCCGGTGTCACGGTGAAACGGACGGGGCAAGCCCGGAGGGGCGCATCTTGGCGGTACCACCACGGAGCGCGGCGTTCACGCCGCTTCAAGCCCCGACTAACAGTGAGAACCAGGAATGGGCCGGGCGGGCCGCTCCGGGTTGAAGGTGGGACGGAAAACGGAGCGGCGCGCAAATTTGGCGAGATTTGGTGAGAAACTCCGCCCCGAAGTGGTTGAGGGCCGGGCGACGGGCGGGACGCCCGCGCTACACGGCCGCAAGCTACGCGGCCTGAACGTTGCCCTGCTCTATTTTGAGCCTTCATGGGACCCACTTTACCAGAGCAGATGCTGGAAAATGAAACCTACGGTAGGTTTGACACGTTTTTTTTATCTGATGAAAGATTGTGAAAAAAAGGCGGTTGCGGCCAATGTTTACAGGCAATCCGTGCTTTCAGAAAAACATGGGTTTTTAGCAGCCTGAAAAATACTTTTTTCCTTACACGTAAAAAGGGTCGTTTTTCTGCAACGGGGCAGGAGGGTTTTCAACCACGGATGGACCCGGGTTCGGCAGGGGAATGCCGGAGCGCGTTCCGTGGTGGTACCGCCAAGATGCGCCCAGCCCGGAGTCAAACGAAGGAGGAACTGGGGGAAACCGCATGCGCGCCCCTGTTCAGGGTCCGCACTATTTAATGCGGGGTTCCATGCGCCATCAGTCCCGCGCGGCGTTCAGGAACCACCCGAACATGCAGGCCGCAAGCGCGACGATGGCAATCGTTTTCCAAGGGTTGTCCCGCACATAACGATCGGTGGCGTAAGAGACGTTCTTGGCGGTATCTCTGACGCGAGTTTGAGCCTGTTCGAGAGTTTCTGAGACTTGGGATTTAACGGGCTCAACATAATCTTTCATTTTTGTATTCATGACCAATTATACGCCACGAGTCTCCGTTCCTCAACCGCACGCAATGCAAAACAAGATCATCTCGCGTGGGGACTTCCACCCATACCCGTGTCTCTGTGCATACGCGACGTTGTTTTCATGGCAGTGACAAGCCCGTTGAAGTTTCACGCGAATCCCGTGTACGCGGGCTACCTCGCGGACCCTTTTGTTTTTCGTTCTGACGAGACTTACTACGCAATTGGAACGGGTTCTGCCGACGCCGCCGGCGAAACTCTCGGCAAGGCGTTCACAGTCCTGCAATCGGCTGATTTTTACACGTGGCAATTTGCCGCCAACGCCTTGGTTCGGCCGCATCCTTCGCTGGGGAACAATTTTTGGGCGCCCGAGGTCGCGTGGCAGGATGGCTGGTTTTATCTGTATTATTCGGTTGGGCACGGCGACAAAAATCATCAACTGCGCGTGGCCAAAAGCGCCGATCCGCAAGGCCCGTATCAGGATTTGGGCATCACCTTAATTGACCCTGCTCAATGTCCCTTTGCCATTGACCCGCATCCGTTCAAAGACGAGGACGATCAGTGGTATCTGTTTTATGCGCGCGATTTTCTGGATACCATTGACGGACGAGCTGGCACGGGACTGATGGTGGCGAAACTCGAGAGCATGACCCGCCTGGCAGACGCGGGCCGCATGGTGTTGCGCGCGCGTTCGGACTGGCAGCGGTTTCAAAACCAGCGGTTGATGTACGGCCGCGTCTGGGACTGGCATACCTTGGAAGGCCCGTGCGTGCGCAAGCATGAGGGACGTTACTACTGTTTCTACAGCGGAGGCCGATGGGAGACGGAAAGTTATGGCGTGGATTACGGCGTCTCCGAGAATGTCATGGGGCCGTATTCGGATTTTGGAAATGAAGCGGGGCCGCGGGTGTTGCGCACCGTGCCGGGGCATGTCATCGGTCCCGGCCACAATTCGATCGTGGTTGGGCCGGATGGCGAGACCGAGTATGTTTGCTATCACGCATGGGATAAAGAGATTAAACAAAGGCAATTGTGCATTGACCGGCTGATCTGGACGCATGGCGGGCCGCGTTGTGAAGGGCCCACTTTCTTGCCGTAGCTGCAAGGGGGGCGGGCCTCCACCCGACGCATGGTTGGTTCCTAGTCAGACTGATGGATGTGTGCGCGGCAGAAACACTCCATGCGGAGTGGAGTGGCTCAGTCTTTGGAAATAGTCGAAGAGGGTTTTGGAAATCTCCTTGATGGCGCCGGAGGCCTCCTGGTCCAAGCCGTAATTTTCCATTACGGCAACGACATAGGGCCGGTCCTTCACCAGGACAATCGCCCACTCGGTGGTCACGCCGCCAATGGCGCCGGGCTTGAACGCGATTGAAATTCCTTCCGGGAGCGCCGAACTGATGGCACCGGGTTTGGGCCTTTTCAAAATGGCCAGAATATCATCGCAAACCACCCGGCTGATGAATTCGCCTCGGTGCAAAGTTTCCATGATTCGGGCGGCTTCAAAGGGCGTGGAGAGATTTTCTTTACCGCATGCGGCGGCGGCCAGATCCATCATGCGGCGTTGGAGACGCGTTTGTTTGAAGCCAAGAGATTGCAAGGTCTGATTGACGGTCTCCATGCCGACGAGATCAATGAGCATGTTCGTGGCGGTGTTCTCGCTCAGCACAATCATCAACACGCATAGGTCGTGCAGGTTCATCTGGACGGTGCCGTCGCCCAATTCGCACAAGACGCCGCTGCCGGGAGTTTTGTCGTGTTTTTCAATCCGATGCGAGTCGGTCAGCTTGAGCCGGCCCTCGCCCGCCTGCTTATAGACCTCCATCAAGATAGGAATCTTGATGGCGCTGGCTTGCGGAAAGACGCAGTGCTCGTTGAAGGCGAATTGTTCGTCGCTCGTGAGGTCGAGCACCATCAGGCCAAGCGCGCCCCGCGTTCGCCGGACAATTTCACGCAATCGCGCCTCGGTTTTTTGGCGGATTAATCTAAGGTTGTCTCCGGGCGACATAAGCGGCTGTGTAAAAAAATGATCCGTCGCAGACTGGATCCGTTCGTCCGACTGGCGAACCATCACCAGTTTATGTCATTTTGGATGGAATTTGCGAGGAAATAAGCAGGGTGACTGATTCAAGCTTTGCGCGGCACAACTTTTGAGCGCTGGCTAATGACCACCAAGATCGCGCCCACCACTTCCAGAAAAGCAGCGGCGCCGAGCGCGCCCACGGCGATTCTGCCGTCGGGGATAAAAGGCTTGGAGGGAGTTTCAGCGGCATCCATTATTTCCGCGGTTACCGCGGTGGGCATGAACGCTTCATTTGCATCGTTCGAATTTATCTTGTCCTGCAATGCGTCGCGGTTTCCTTTCAGATCCTGCAATTTCTGAAATGCCCGGGCATAGGCCGGGGTCTGCCGCAGGTTTGCGTCAGGCTGAGTTGTTGGCTTCGCATTTTTCAATTTGCCGTTGATGCCATCGAGCGCGGCCTCGAGCGCGGCAAAATCCGCTTCCTTGAAGGTCATGATGCCGCTGACGATTCCGCCAATCTTGCTGTCGAGCGCATTCACCATCAGTTGGGCGTGCTTGAATTCCGGCGAGCCGGCGGCATGGTCGGATTCAATGGCTGCAAATTCCTTTTTGGACTGGCGCAATTGCTGGAGCGCGGCGTTAAGCATGGAGTTGGGATCGGGATCAAGCGAAGACAGAACTTGCCGCAGTCCGGACGGTTCGAGTTTCTTGAATTGGGCCAGCTCATTCCGTTGCCGTTCGCTTTCACCTTCCAGTTCGATGCGTTTGGCCTGCAAGAGATCGTAACTGTCCGCATCGTAAAAGACGGTGCTGTTGGTGGCACGGGCACGGTTGATTTCGAGCGAAAGCTTGTCCACCTCGGCCTGTGCCGCCTGGACGTTCAGATTTTGCTCATCCCACTGCTGCTTGAGCAGATCAATATTGCTGTGGATGAGGTCCTGCCGCTGCGTCTGGCGGAAGCTTTGATAGATGCGGGCAAGCTCGTTGGCGATTTTGGCGGTTTCTTCGCTGTCCTCGCTCGTGACCTTGATTTCAACAAGGCTGGAATTGGGCATGGGGCGAATGTCGGCTTTGGATTTGAGCAGAGTACGGCATTCATCGGCGGTGAGCGGGGTTCCAAGATGATAGCGTTTGTTCCACGATTCAATGAGACCCAGATTTTGAATCGCCTGATCAAGCACGGCGTCGGAACGGAGCAACTGACATTCGGCCGGGACGAGGCCGGGGTCATAAGGACTGCGTGAATTAGCGCTGAGTTTGGCATGCAACCAGTCCCGTTTTTCGACCTTGATTTTGGCGGAGGCCCCATAGGACTTGGGCGTCAAAAAAAGATAGAGCAATCCCGCCGCTGCGACCAGCAAGCCGCCGAGCGCAAACAGGATGGCGGCTGCTTTTAATTTGTTTTGAGCTGGGGCGATCATGTTGTCGAAACGCCGAGTTTGCGGCAGGGATGGCAAACACGCAACAGGAGATGGGCTGGTTTTGGATTCATAGCCGGGTGCAACGAGGGTTCGACATTGTGGCGGTATTTTCGTTCAGTCCTCAACTTTGAACTTTGAACTTTGAACTTTGAACCCTAGTTTATGCGCCGTGAACGAATCGTTGCCGAGTGTGACTGTCTTGATTGCCGCCCGACCGGGACAGGCGGAAATCAAGGCTGTCACGGCCGCCCGATTGCTCGATTATCCGCGTGAAAAATTGGAGCTCATCGTCGCCCGCGGCAAACAGCCGTCCGTCCAGCGGAACACGGCGATGCGGGCGGCGCGGGGCGAACTGATTTATTTTTTGGACGATGATTCCACTCCGCCGCCGGGAAATTTGCGCCGGGCGGTCGAGGCCTTCGCCGATCCGCAGGTAAAGATGGTGGGCGGCCCGAACCTTTGCCCTGCGGATGCGCCATTTCTGGAGCATGTTTTTGCGCTGGTGCATTCGAGCTGGCTGGCCTTCTTCTCGAGTTGCGCGCGTTATGCTTCGGTGGGCAAGCTGCGGGTTTCGAGCGAGAAGGAATTGATCCTGTGCAA
Source organism: Pedosphaera sp. (assembly GCA_028293265.1). Next base: position 5,779 of record JAQGPB010000613.1, read on the forward strand.
CCTGATCGCGCGGCGGGAGGCGATGCTCGAACTAGGCGGGTTCAACGAAGCGTTGTATCCCAACGAAGAGAACGCCCTGATGGATGAACTGCAAAAGCGCGGCGGCAAATTGCTTTACGATCCCGAACTGATTGTCTACCGGCGACCGCGCAGCAACCTGCGGGCGTTTGCGAAGATGCTGCTGAATTACGGACGGGGCCGGGCGGAACAGGTCCGCTTGCATCCGACGCTTGGCTCCGCGCCCAATTTCGTGCCACCCCTGTTTTGCGTATATTTGTTGGGGCTGGTTTTGCTCGGTGCGATGGGCGAGGCCAGTCTGGTTCTGCCGCTTTCAATTCCCTTGTTGGTTTATG
>JAQGPB010000271.1 GCA_028293265.1 Pedosphaera sp.
TTTATTGCGGCGACAATCTGGAACAGCTCAAGAAACTGCCCGACGCCTGTGTTGATCTCGTTTACATAGACCCGCCGTTCAACTCCAACCGCAATTACGAGGTTTTTTGGGGCGAGACGAAGGAGAAACGGGCGTTTGAGGACCGCCACGAATCCACCCGCGCCTATATTGATTACATGCGTCCGCGTTGCGTAGAACTGGCGCGCGTCCTCAAGAAGACCGGGAGCTTTTATTATCACTGTGACTGGCACGCCTGCCATTACGTCAAGGTCATGCTCGACCAGATTTTCAGGGAAAATAATTTCCAAAAGCAAATCTCTTGCGAGCGTTTATTCAACAATTAAAAACCATATGTCTCATTATGTATATCTCTACCGCGATGAACGTGGAAAAGCTCGTTATGTTGGGTATGGAGAACGTGTGTCGCGGGCCAACTCCCATTTGATAAGAAGTCACAATCCAAAACTCGCTGATTTCGTGTCGGGGCAGGGAAAATTTACTATCGAAGTCGCCGGTCCGTTTGGTACTCAGGAAATTGGACGTCTTATCGAGACGGCTGTAATGTCCGCGCTTGATTCCGACTTTAATGTTGCCCAAGGTCCGTCGCACGCCCGTTTCAGACCTCTTGGTGTCCCGGACGATTACGCGGAAAGGCTTTCGATGCCAGCGCTCCAACGCATTGACTTCATCTCGGCCCAGGATTCTCCGATGCCGGTGCTGTTTGTTATCGTTGGTGAGAAAAATTTCGACGACGGCAGAGTTGGCTACGATCTCGCCAATCCTCCTGCGGATGACCAGATACGGGAACGCGTAGACAGGTGGTGGCAACTATCGGGCTTCATTCCCCGCTGGTCCAATGCACCTAACGAAAGCCCCGGCCTTCTTATCGGCATCAATGGCAGTCCCGGATCACAAATTGTGATTGCTTCTCTAATGATTGACCGAGCTAATTGGGGTAAAGCCGATGGATTCTCTCGTGGAGAAGGGAAGGTTCGGATCCCACTTTTGCAGACGCCAAAGTTGGACGCATTCAATTTTCGCGGCCGGCGAGTTGACCGCACGGCTAAATTGGCATTCGATAGCATTGCCGCTGGCTGTTATATCGTTTTGAACCTCGACGGCACATCAAGTGGTGGTCGCCGCGCAAGAAACAGGAAGGCGAACTCGCGTTGAAAGAGCGTTGGTATCCCATCCAAGTGAAACAGAAAGACAAAGTCGGCTGCCCGGACATTGACAGCTTTGAAGCCATGATGATGCGGGAAGATTGCGAGAAAGGCTTCTTCGTGTCCTTCGACTATTCATCGGACGCTTTGCAAGAGATCGAATCGTTCTTCAAACGCAGCCATAAGGTCATCGTGGCGCTAACGGTGAAGGAGATTTTAGATGAACAAATTGCAAAGAAACTGGTGTGAGCCTTTATAAATATTTTCCACCTGAGCGAGCAGGTATAATTTCAAATCGCAGGATTAGATTCTCACAACCTGTGGTTTTCAATGACCCGTTTGAAGCGAAGCCTTATTGTTCAGCTTTTGCCGAAGCTGAATTGATGCTGAATGCCTTTCGCCGCCCCTTTCAGCAAGGCTTGCCTCAAATGTATGAAAATCTTTCCAAAGACATCCGACAAAAACTTACCTTGGAACAGTTTCTTTTGTATGTGGAATCGCTACAGCCGGAAACGGACAAGATCTTCCTGACGCAGCACAAAGTTCTTACTTCAAAAGCCCAAGAATTTATGCATGAAAAATTTGGCGCAGGAATCGGTGTGTTGTCCCTTAGCGAGGTGAAGGATAATCTGTTAATGTGGTCGCACTATGCGCTAGGTCACGAGGGGTTCGTTTTGGAATTTGACGAATCAAATGTATTTTTTGGTGGTCGCCAAACAAATAGTGATGAAATTTGGGGGTTGCACAAGGTTCGGTATACCGAGGAACGGCCACAAACAGTAATCGCAGATTTTGATATGCGAGCGATTTTGATGACGAAAGGGAAGCCTTGGGAATACGAACGTGAATGGCGATCTCTTCGTCCATTCAATCAAGCCGCACAGAAACTAGAGACACAACCATATCCTGTTTATTTATTTGATCTGCCAGCAGAATGTATTCGTAGCGTAATTTTTGGGGCTCGGATGGCCAATGAGGTAAGAGAAGGCATCTTAAAATCTATATTTGTGAATCCTGCTTATGCGCATCTTGAATTATTTCAGACCATAATTGATACGAAAAAGTATGCCTTGCATTTCGTGCCAGTCGTAAAAGAGTTGCGCAACTCGCCCTCCCTTCCTCATCCCAGCCATCTCCCTAAGGTTATTCCGGAATGACATTAGACTCGCTGCCGGATGGCTCGACCGTCCCTGCGGGACTTTTTTATTTTGTGCGTTTTCCCACGGTTGAAACCGTGGGCTATTTTCAGTCGGCCTCTCCGAGGCGGGGGGGCATGAAGCGGAATTTTAACAGGAGGAAACAGAGGTAATGGAGGGGGTTGCAAACGGGTATGAAATTTTTTCTCTGTTTCCTCTGTTATCTCTGTTGAATTTCTGATGCATTTGGCCTTCGAAAGCGGTGTCGCGCTGCGCTTGCCACCGCACTCCATAACCTGGCGGAATTGCGGATGATGCCGCGTTCATAATTCGGCATCTTTGTGTAGGGGATTGTTTTGAAACCGGAGATGCTCGCTTGGCTCGCCTCGCTTTGCTCGAGAGTGATTTGTTTATTTACGGATTTACCCAGGGTAGGTCCGCAAGGCCAGGAGCGGACCAACCCTGGGCTAATTTCCGTAACCCTTTCGGGGTAACTGAGGCGGTGCCCATTTTAAGCTGTAGGAGACGTGTGGAGTCTTTGACTTGCCGGTATTCTCGGAAAGATCAGAGACTCGTCACCTCGTCTGCTACAAGTTTATGGTCAGGCGGCAGCTGCGACGGCGGAGGTGCCGTTGCGTTTGGCGAGGATGGCGGCGATGATTTTTTTGGCGAGGTCGGGTTTTTCGGCGAGGGCTTTTTGGGCGGCGTCTTTGCCCTGGCCGATGAGTTCGCCTTCGAACTGGAGCCAGGCGCCTTTTTTGTCCACGACGCCGTTTTCGATGCCGACGTCGAGGATGCTGCCTTCTTTGTTGATGCCGTGGTTGTAGATGATGTCGAACTCAGTCTCGGCAAAGGGCGGGGCGACTTTGTTTTTGACGACTTTGACTTTGACGTGGTTGCCGGTGGCGTTGCCGGCGGCGTCTTTGAGTGTTTCTTTGCGGCGGATGTCGAGGCGGACGCTGGCGTAGAATTTAAGGGCCTTGCCGCCGGGGGTGGTCTCGGGGTTGCCGAACATGACGCCGACTTTTTCGCGGAGCTGGTTGGTGAAGATGCAGGTGGTCTTGGATTTGTTGAGGATGGCGGTGAGTTTGCGCAGGGCCTGGCTCATGAGGCGGGCTTGCATGCCCATGGTGGCCATGCCCATTTCACCTTCGAGTTCGGCCTTGGGCACGAGGGCGGCGACGGAGTCAATGACGATGACGTCGAGGGCATTCGAGCGGGCCAAGGTTTCGCAGATGGTGAGGGCTTCTTCGCCGCTGTCGGGTTGGGAGACGAGGAGGTCGTCGAGGTTGACGCCGAGTTTCTTGGCGTAAGCGGGGTCGAGGGCGTGCTCGGCGTCAATGAAGGCGGCGAGGCCGCCGCCTAGTTGGGCGTTGGCGATGACGTGGAGCATGAGGGTGGTTTTGCCGGAGGATTCGGGGCCGAAGATTTCGACGACGCGGCCGCGGGGCAATCCGCCGACGCCGAGGGCGAGGTCGAGGCCGAGCGCGCCGGTGGGGATGACTTCGATGCCGACCTTGGACCGGGCGTCGCCGAGGCGCATGATGCTGCCATCGCCATAGGCCTTGTGAATGGTGGAGATGGCGGCTTCGAGGTCGCGGTCGCGGGTGGCGGAGATGACGCGATTATGGTCGGGGGCGGCGGCGGCGCGGGGTTCGTGGGTGCGGGATTCGTGGGCGGTTTTGGCGGTGGAGGTCGATTTTTCGGCGGTTTTTTCAGCAGTTTTTGGTGGCATAATAATCAATATAATTTTGGAAATTCTCTTGTGACCCAATCGGTCGTTTTAGCATCGGGGAGGTTGGGAAATTAGTCAATTGCGGGTTTTAATTTTTGTAAAAATAGGCGGGCGAAGGCGGACAGAGGCGGGCGGAGGCGGTTTAAGAAACATCGAACATCGAACATCGAACGCTGAACATCGAATGTGGGAAACCCCCTCACCCCAGCCCAATGGCTTCCCAAGCCCGCCACGAGTTGGTTTCCCCAGAGCAGACAAACGCTTCGCGTTACGTGGTCCCCCACGGGGGCGAGGGAGAAGGATTGGCAATGAACATCGAATTGGGGGCCGGAAGGGGGAGTCGTCTGCCCCTTGGTGGAGGAGCAGGGGCGGGCGGGCGGGGTGGGGGTGGCGGGCCTTGAATTTGGGCTGGAGCATGAATGATTTAATGTTTTCATGCCGCGAGTATGGCAGGGGACGTTGGACATAGGCTGTCCAAGGTGTTTTTTATTTTGAAGCACGCCATCGAGATTAAAAAGGATTAAAAAAGCTGGCAAAGGGGATCGAAATCTGTTAGGGATGCAGGCATCATGATGTACCCTTTTGAACTTCGCGCCACGCCATTTTTTCGCGCTTATCGGAAGCTTGCCGGCCTTTTTTGTTGTTGGTTGACTTTGATTGGGTGGTGTTCACCGCCATCCGCGCGGGCCGCGACGAACATGACGCCGATTGCGGTTACGGGGTGGAACCGCGACGTGATCATTGAGCAGGGGGCGGCGGGGCCGCCGTTTAACAGTTATGCGGCCGAAGTGAGTCCCGGTGATGGGAATGTTTTTTATCAGACTGGACTCAAGGGCTATGTCTGGGGGCTGCCGCCTTCGGGGCATTTTGCGAGCATGGTGGGGGATGGGACGTTGTTTCAATTTCAGCCTTATACTGCCAACAATGCGCTGGTGTTGAGCAGTGGGACGGGGCTGACGAGCGGCACGTTAACGCTGGTGACGCCGGCGACTTATGGGAGCATCGCGGTGGTTTCTCATGCGGTCAATTCCACGAACGTGACGGGCACGTTGACTTTGAATTTCAGCGACGGCACGAGTTTTACGACCACGTATTCCTCGCCTGACTGGGTCACCGGGACGGTGGGGGTGGCGTGGTTCGGCAATGGCAAGATTAATCTTAACAACGGCAATGACACGGGTGGAACGCAAAGTCCGCGGTATTACCAAACGACGATCAATGTGGCTGCCTTGGTGGGCGCGACGAACAAGCCGATTGCCAGTCTCACGTTTGGGAAGAGTGTGGCGGCGTCCACGGCGATCTATGCGGTCAGCGGGGTTTTGGCGGGAAATATTGCGGCGGTGGGCGGGCCGATTGCGGCCATGGGTTATAATCGCGATCTGGTGGTCGAGAACACCGCGACCAGCCTGCCTTACACGAACAAGGCGGTGGAGTTGAATCCGGGCGAAGGGAATGCCTTTTACCAGAGCGGGCTGTCGAACACGATTCACGGCTTCCCGGTGAACGGATCATTTTCGAGCGCGGTGGATGGGACGATTTTTCAGTTGCAGCCTTATACGGGGAACAATGCGCTGGTGATGAACACCAACACCGGCATCAATCATGGAAATCTGACGCTGACGACTCCGGCCGTTTACAACAGCCTGGCGATCATCGCCAATTCGGCGAGCGGCGGCGGGTCGCCGAATTTGACCATCAATTTCGCGGACGGGAGCACGCTGGCGACCAATTTCAATGCGCCCGATT
>JAQGPB010000660.1 GCA_028293265.1 Pedosphaera sp.
TGTGCGATGCCGGCCGGCTGAATTATAAGTGGATTGGCAGCGAGAACCGTTTGACAGAGGTTCGTATCGGCAAGAACACCACGACTTGGACCACCGCGCTGAAGGAGATTTCTGAGAAGCTGGCCAAGGCCCATGCGGGCTCGGTGGCCATCGTCGCTTCAGCACGACAGACAAATGAGGAACTGTTCCTGCTCGCGAAGCTGGCGAAGAAATTCAACGCCATGACCGATTCCGTGCCCCGCAGGCAGGAGGGCGACAAACTATTGGTGAGCGCGGACCGCAACCCGAACAGCCACGGCGCGAAGCTCACCGGCATTTCGCCTGCGCAAATGGGTTCGAACCTGCCGAAGATTGCCGACGGCATTCGTAACGGGAGCATCAAGACTTTGATTGTGTTTGGCGAAGACGTCACGAAGCACGGCATTGGCGCGGATTTGCTCGGCAAATTGGAGATGCTCATCGTCAGCGAAATCCTGCCGAACCAGACGACGGACCTGGCGCATTACACATTGCCGGGCTGCGCGCACGCGGAGAAGCGCGGCACGTTCACCAATGGCAAGGGACGTGTCCAGAAATTCCTGAAGGCCGTCGAGCCGCGCGGCGATGCCCGACCGGAATGGGAATTTTTGCACGAACTGGTTTTCAACGTGACCGGCCAGAACGGTTTTGCGAGCATCGAAGGCTTGTTCAACCAAATGGCGGCGGAGATCCCGGCGTTTAACGGATTGACTTGGGCGACGCTGAACGACACCGGCGCGACGGTGCCGATTTAAGAAAATGATTGCTGTTATCCATAGCGGGCTTAGCTGGTTGTTTCACCCAATTGATTGGTACGATGGGCTGACCGCAGGCGGCCAGTTTTTCGTGGCGACAACGCTGAAGATTGTCATTGGAGTTGGCGTTCTGCTGACCATGGTGGCTTATACGGTGCTCGTCGAGCGGAAGGTTTCCGCCTTTATTCAAGACCGGGTTGGGCCAAATCGCGTGACGTTTCCACTGATTGGCAGCATTCCGGTCATCGGACCGTTGTTGACGCGCATGGGTATCTGGCAGCCGCTGGCAGATGGGCTTAAATCCTTCCTTAAGGAAGATTTTACCCCGGGACATGTGCGCAAAATTTATTTCTGGCTCGCGCCCGCCATCACGATGATTCCGGCGTTTCTGACAGTGGCGGTGATTCCATTTGGCTCGAACATTGGTCATCAACAGATGGTGATTGCCAATCTGAATGTGGGGATTCTTTACACGTTTGGCATCGTGTCGCTGGGCGTTTATGGCATCGTGCTGGCGGGTTACGCGGCCAACTCAAAATACCCATTCCTTGGCGGCATTCGTTCGAGCGCACAGATGATTTCGTACGAAATTTCAATGGGCATGTCGGTCGTACCCGTATTCATGATTGTGGGCAGTTTGAATCTGGGCGACGTGATTGCGTACCAAACGCACTGCTGGCTCATCATCAAGCAGCCGGTTGCTTTTCTGGTATTTTTGGTGGCGGCATTTGCGGAAACAAACCGCCTGCCTTTTGATATGCCGGAGTGCGAAACCGAATTGGTGGCCGGTTACAACACCGAGTACAGCTCCATGAAGTTTGCGATGTTCTTCATGGGTGAATACGCGAACATGATTGCGTCATCGGCAATGATGGTCACGCTTTTCTTGGGCGGGTGGACATTGCCGCTCCACTTTGGGATGTTCGGCCATCAATTTTTACTGGATCAACCGGGACAAACGCCGCTTGATGGAGTCGTGAGCATCCTGATCTTTCTCGCCAAAGTATGTGTGCTGATGGTGGTGTTCATTTGGGTGCGCTGGATGCTGCCGCGGTTTCGCTATGATCAACTGATGCACCTGGGCTGGCAGCGGTTCATTCCGCTGACGCTGGCGAATATTTTTGTGACAGCTTTGGTGTTGTTGCTGCTGGCTGGGCATTGAGGACAAATTGAATTTGAGCAATGATTGTTAAACGCGACAAACTGACTTTTTGGGAGCGGCTTTACGTGCCGGCCATCATTGGCGGGCTCAAGGTCACCCTGCGCCATTTCTTTAGCAAGAAAGTGACGATGCAGTATCCCGAAGAAAAATGGGTGGTGCCGCCGGGTTACCGCGGCGCGCCTTACCTGGTGAAAGACCAGGAAGACCGGACGAAATGCGTCTCCTGCCAGTTGTGCGAATTTGTTTGCCCGCCCAAGGCCATCCGCATTACGCCGCCGGGACCGCAAGGGTCGCCGGAAGCGGGCAATGTGGAGAAGGCGCCGAAAGAGTTCGAGATCAACATGCTCCGGTGCATTTTCTGCGGCTGCTGCCAGGAAGTTTGCCCGGAAGAGGCGATTTTCCTGATGAAAGATTACTCGCTGACCGGCACGAGCCGGAAAGAAATGATTTACAACAAGGAAAAGCTGCTTGCGTTGGGCGGCGTCCATCAGGACAAAATTCAGAAGTGGAAACACAAGGCCGAAGAGGCCAAGGCGCAAGGCTTGGCGCCCTGAACCGGCGGTTGGCAACCCTGAGCAAAAATTAGATGCAGGAAATTTTCTTTTACATATTTGCGGCGCTGGCACTGGCCTGTGGCGCGCTGGTGATTTTGAACCGCAACCCGGTCAACAGCGCCATGTTCCTGGTGCTTTCCATCATTTCCCTGGCGGGCTTGTTCGTGTTGCTGCATGCATTCTTCCTGGCGGCGGTGCAGGTGGTGGTGTATGCGGGTGCGGTGATCGTGCTGTTCCTGTTCGTCATCATGCTGCTCGATCTCAAGGCAGAGGAACGGCGCAAAATCAATGCTTTCGGCGCGGCGACGGGCGTCTTGTCGGTGCTCGCCATCGGGTTTGTTTTTTGGCGTTCACTCTGGCACTCCAGTCTGCCCAATCCAACGGCGATGACTGAAGGCGGCACGCTGGAACTGGGCCGGATGTTGTTCACGAGTTACGCGTTGCCATTTGAGATTTTATCGGTGCTGCTGCTGGTCGCGATGGTCGGTGTGATTTTGCTGAGCAAGAAGGGTTTGAAATGATATGACGATTGGCCTGCACCATTATCTGATTGTGAGCGGGTTGCTCTTCAGCCTGGGTTTGCTGGGAGTCATCATGCGGCGCAACCTGCTGGTCATCTATATGTGCCTGGAACTGATGTTGAACGCCGCGAACCTCGCGCTGGTTGCGATGTCGCGCTTCAACGGGAATTTGGACGGGCAAATCGTGGTCTTTTTCATCATCACCGTCGCTGCGGCGGAAGTGGCGGTCGGTTTGGCGCTGATTGTCGCGCTTTATCGCAAGCGCCAGACGGCGCACGTGGAAGACCTTACTTCAATGAAATATTAGGCCGATCGCATGTTTGACAACTCGGAAAATTTTGCGTGGTTGGTTTTGTTCGTGCCGCTGCTGGCGGCGGCGTTCATCACGATGTTCACGCGCAACGATCACCGCCTGAGCGGAAAAATATCCATCGGCGCGGTGCTAATTTCCTTCTGCATCACGGTGATGCTGTTCATTTTCCTGCAATCGTCCGGTTCGGGCAATCTCCCGCAGATAAGTTCAAGGTGGCTCGACATTGGGGAACTCAAAGTAGATATCGGCCTGCGCCTGGATTATTTGAGCCTGACGATGGCGCTGATTGTGACCGGCGTGGGCAGCGCGATTCATATTTATTCGGCCGGCTACATGCGCGAGGACCGGGCTTACAGCCGCTATTTCGCCTGCCTGAGCCTGTTCACCTTCTCGATGCTCGGCATCGTGCTGGCGGACAACTTTGTCATGATGTTCATCTTCTGGGAACTGGTCGGCGTCTCCAGCTATCTGCTCATCGGGTTCTGGTATGAAAAAGCCTCGGCGGCGGACGCGTGCAAAAAAGCCTTTATCACCAACCGGCTCGGCGATTTTGGTTTCCTGCTCGGAATACTGCTCGTGTGGGCGACGCTTGGCTATCATGTCAATTTCCAGGAGTTGGAAACGAGTTTGGGCGCGCATGCCGAACGATACGGGTTGGTGGCGACCGCCGCCGGGCTGCTGATTTTCTGCGGCGCGGCGGGCAAGTCGGCGCAATTCCCGCTGCACGTCTGGCTGCCGGACGCCATGGAAGGCCCGACGCCGGTGAGCGCATTGATCCATGCGGCGACGATGGTGGCGGCGGGCGTCTATATGCTTTGCCGAGTGTTCTTTCTGCTCAACGTGCCCGGGTCGCATGCGTTGGAAGTGATTGCGTGGATCGGCGGGTTCACATCGCTGCTGGCGGCATTGATTGCGGTGCAGCAAAACGACATCAAACGCATCCTCGCCTATTCCACGCTGTCGCAACTTGGCTACATGGTGATGGCGGTGGGATTGAGCGGGCCAACGGCGGCGATGTATCACCTGACCACACATGCGTTTTTCAAGGCGCTGTTGTTCCTGGGCGCCGGGTCGGTCATTTACGCGGTGCATCACGAACAGAACATCTGGAAGATGGGCGGCTTGAAACAGAAGCTGCCGGCGACGTTTTGGACTTTCATGGTCGGCACGCTGGCGTTGTGCGGGCTTTGGCCGTTCAGCGGTTTTTACAGCAAGGACAGCATACTGGCGCTGGCGCTGGACCAGCATCATATCGCGCTGTTTGTGCTGGGGGTGGTGGTCGCCATCCTGACGACGTTTTACATGTTCCGCCTGGTGCTGGTCGTGTTCTTTGGTGGCGAGCGCTCGGAGGCGGCGGGACACGCGCATGAATCGCCGGGCATCATGGTCTGGCCGTTGCGGGTGCTGGCGGTGTTTAGCGCGATTGGTGGCGTCATCGGAATTGATACCATTTACGAAAAGCAATTCAAACCCGGACATGCGGTGGAAGGGTTGGGATTTTTTGGAAGATTGCTGGAGCCGTTCAACGCGCAGCCGTTTGGAGCATTTTTCGGATTGGGCGCGGTGGCGGTCGGGTTTTGCCTCGCGCTGGCATTGTATCAGCGCGCGCCGGCGGACCCGTTGCCGGCGAAATTGGGGTGGCTCTCGCGGGCGATGCGCAACCGGTTTTATTTCGACGAACTTTACGAGCGCATCCTCATCCCCTACACGCAGGAACTGCTCGCGAAAATGGCGGATGCGATTGACCGCTGGATCATTTCCGGTTTCGCGGTGCGGGGAACGCATGGAACGACGGAATTGCTCGGCCGCGTGTTGCGCCAATTCCAGACCGGCAGCATCCAGACCTACGCCTTCCTGCTCGTGGCCGGAGTGGCGCTGGTGCTGTATTGGGTGCTTGTCAGAT
>JAQGPB010000661.1 GCA_028293265.1 Pedosphaera sp.
TTGATCCGCGCCTGGAAACTGGCCTGGCTGGCTGTGATTTCCTGCTGGATGCCGGCGAGAGCCTTGGGCCGCTTCGACGAACCCGCCCTTATTCCGTCGGGACCGATCGCCAAAGGAAGCTCGCGCTCCACAAAGCTCGAGCCGCGATATTTCACCACGCGCAGACTCCGGCCTATTTCGGGGCCGGTCAATTGATGGTTCAGATTCACCACACAATCGGCCATGAACTGCATGAAACCGTGGCGTTGGAAAACGGACAAATCATGCCCGTCCACCTGTGCGGTGATGATGGACGTCAAGCCGCTCTCCAGCAGCCAGTCCCGCAATCGGAAAATCTCGTGACGTTCGTTCATCCGGTCACCCAGGAGCGAAAACAGCGTGTCAATGCCGTCAAACGCGATCCGTTTGGCCCCCATTTCGTTGGCCACCACGCGGATGCCCGCGAGCATGCCGCTAAGATAAAGTTGAATGGATTTGAAAGCGTTCGGGCGGATGCGCGAATCGAGAATGACCAGCTTGTCCTTTTCCAATTCGGCGATGTCCCAGCCAAAAGAAGCGGCATTTTCCGCGAGCTGGCGCGGACTTTCCTGGAAAGTCACCAAAATCCCCGGCTCGCCTTCACGCGCACCCGCGACGAGTGATTGCAGCGCAAATACTGTCTTGCCGCTGCCCGGCCCGCCCATGACCAATGTCGTCCGCCCTTGAGGCACTCCGCCGCCGGTGATGTCATCGAAACCTTGAATGCCTGTTGCCGCCTTGGTGAGCCCGCCATTTTTTTTGGTGTGCGTCATAGATGGCAATGATGGTCAGGGGTAAAATTGGAAATGACAAGAGCAAATTCGCGGTGCGCATACATCAGGCGCATCTACAAAATGCCCAAGAACTTACAGCCGGCTCGCTTCGCCATGTAATGGCGCGAAGGGTGAAAATCGGAGGGGCGGCCCTGATATCCGTCCCGATTTAACCTCCCGTTTATCTGCAGGTCAGTTCCCCTTTTCCGCGAAGGCCCAAAGTTGCTTGGTGGAACGGACATAGAGTGTGTTCGCAACGATCACCGGCGAGGCGATGATCGGATCGCCAAGTTCGTTCCGCGCGAGCACCTCGAACGCATCCCCGGCTTTCACCACCGTCACCGTGCCCCGGTCCGACGCCAGGTAAATGCGCCCGGCGGCGACGACCGGCGATGCGAAATACCCGCCCGGCGAATCAATCCGGTTCTCATAAATCAGCCGGCCGGTTGCCAGTTCGCGGCAGGCAAGAATCCCGCCGCTCCGGATCAGGTAAATCCGTCCATCCCAAACCAACGGGGACGGCACTTCAGGCACGCTCTTGATTTCCTTCCATATAACTTGCGAATCCGTCACATCCTTTTTACCACCCGTGCGCACCGCCAATACCACTGCCCGGTTGAGTTCACCCGAACCGAATCCGATCAACCGGTCGCGCACTTCATTCCATTGCTCACGGTTCAGTTTCGCATCCTTTTTGATCCCGCCAAAAAGGCGCAATGCCTGTTTCAAGGGCATGTTGCCCTGGCCTTGTGAAGCATGCCGGTCCGTGTACAACAAGTCGGCGGAAATTTCGTCGTCAGTGATCAGGCCGTCGCCGTCGCGGTCATATTTTGCAATGATTTCTTCGAATGTCGGCGGCGGCGTGATGTTTGCCGCCTCGCCTTGTACGCCGGCCGTGGAGATGACCAACCGGTCGCCCGCAACCACTGGCGTGCTGCACGCCTGCCAGCCGATATCATTCACCCACCACGCTTCCCTCCCATCCGCAAGTTGGAACGCGCTGAAGCGCCTGGCGCAGACCACTCCCGCGAAACTTTTTTCATTTTCCTTCCAAACCACCGGCGTGGCATAGGTCATGTTGTAATCCGGCATCGGCGCTTTCCAGATTTCGTGGCCATCGGCGACGCCAACAGCGAGAAGTTGCGAATCGTTGCCCAGTTGCAGGAAGACCAGCAGCTTGCCGTCTGCCAATACCGGCGAAGTGCCAGTCCCCTGTTTGGCGAACGTCTGCGGCACCGGCAATGGTTTGCGCCAAAGTTCCTTTCCCTCGAAATCATAGGCCAGCAAGCCAAACGAGCCAAAATAGACATAAACCGCCTTGCCGTCTGTCACCGGCGTGGGAGTCGCCGGCGAATTTGCGGCATGAACCGCCTCCAATTTTTCCACGGGCAAGCTTTGTTCCCAAATTTTTTTGCCGCTCAATCTGTCCATGCAGAGCGTCACGAGCTTGTTGTCCTGCGTGCCGGTTAAAAAAATCCGGTCCTGCCAGATCACTGGTGATGAATGGCCGCGCAACGATTCGGTTTTCCAGAGCACATTGCTCGAAGCGCCGAAATTGACCGGTGATTTCTCTGCTTCTGCTACGCCGTCGCCATGAAGACCGCGAAAGCCGGGCCAATTGCCTGTCTGCGCCATCAACACGCCCGCCAGCCAACAGATACAGATAACCAGCGAGAAAATTTTCGGACGGCGGGTGGTTTTCATAAGTTAGAGATTCAAAGTGCGAATAACCCCGATTGTGCTTGGTTCCATTATGGGATTCGGCGTACGGCGCTGTGATTTTTGTTCTTGGCCTGACTCTTTCTAGGTGCTTCTGTACACTGTATCTATATAGTACTGGGCGGCTGGAAAGCCGCCAGAAGCCGCCCACTGGAATGTGGGCGCTACACCGATGGCGGCACAGCCTTTCCAACCCGGAGTTCCGGCTGCCAGCGCGAATTCTGATGCCGTGCCAGGTCAGACCCCCAAGGTACAGATTTGGTGAGAAACTCCGCGCGGAAATGGTTGAGAGTTGAGGGTTAAGGGTGGGATGGGCCAAGCGACGGAAGCGACAAAAGGCGGGAACTGGCCTTTTTTTACCGCTTGGCCGATTAGATATATTAGATATATTTCCAGATTAGCTTGTAATAAGCCCGAACAAGCCCGAATAGCCTGTACAGAAGCTGGTTTGCGGTGCCTGAACAGGCGCAAAAAGCGGTAAACGGGGAAAGGCGGAATATGTCAGGGGAATGGGAGGGGGATGGAAGGTCTTTCTCCTGGGCGGAA
>JAQGPB010000068.1 GCA_028293265.1 Pedosphaera sp.
ACCAGGTCAAGGAGTGGATTGGATACAATATCAGACATAAATCAGGCCTTATTTTTTCTTGTCCGAGTCCTGGTCCTGGCTCATCGCCTGGGCCAGTTCCAGTTCCTGAAGTTTCTGCTGGATGGTCAGCGGGTCCTGGGACTTGGTGATGACTTCTTCCCGGGAAATCATTCCGGCCATGTACTTCTCAACCAGAAAACTGTCCAGGGTCACCATGCCGTACTTCGCCCCGGTTTGGATATCGGAATTGAGGCGGAAGGTTTTGTTGTCGCGGATGAGCGCGGCGACGGACGGCGTGTTGATCATGATCTCGAAAACCGCCACGCGTCCCGGCTTGTCAATGCGCGGGATGAGCAGTTGCGAAATGACCGCCTGCAGCACCGTGGAAAGCTGGATGCGGATCTGTTCCTGCTGATTGGTCGGAAAAGCGTTCACCAGACGGTCAATTGTCTTGGCCGCGCCGGTGGTGTGCAGCGTGCCGAACACCAAATGCCCCGTTTCCGCCGCCGTGACCGCGGCGTCAATCGTTTCCAAGTCGCGCATTTCACCGACCAGAATGATGTCCGGGTCCTGGCGCAACGCACGGCGCAACGCCTCGGCGAAACTCGGCACATCCACGCCGATCTCGCGCTGCGTCACGATGGCTTTCTTGTGCTTGTGATAAAATTCAATCGGGTCCTCGATGGTGATGATGTGCGCTTCGTCGCGCTCTTCATTGATGATGTTGATCATCGAGGCAAGCGTGGTGCTTTTGCCGGAACCGGTGGGACCGGTGACGAGGCACAAACCGCGCGGCTTGTAGAGCAGCTCGCGCACGGACGGCGGCAGGCCGATGTCCTCCAGGCGCAGCAGCTTGGTGGGAATCTGGCGCAGCACCATGCCGAATTGCCTTTTCCTTGAACACGCTGACACGGAAACGCGCCAGCTCACCGAACGCAAAACCGAAGTCCGCCCCGCCGCGCTCGCGCACATGCTGGATGTGGTCGTCCGAAGTGATGCTGCGCATCAGTTCTTCGGTGTCCTCCGGCGCCAAGACGGGGCCTTCCACACGGTGCAGGATTCCATGCACCCGGATAACCGGTGGCACGCCAACGCGGATGTGAAGATCGGAAGACCCCTCGGAGACCACCAACTGCAGCAGATCGGACATTTGATACGACATACGCGATTTCGATTAGTATAGCACCGTGCTGGCGGACAGTATTATGCGGATGAGGCACGTTGACAAAGCTTTTTTGTCGTCCATAACACGTTTGACAGCTTCCTCCGACAGTCAACGGCGAGAATGAGCCGCAAACGTGGGGTTTTGGTTTTACCAACGGGGCTTTCCTTTTTGTGGAAATTTAAGTTGGCTTCCATTTGCCCCAAATTTTGCCGCCATTTTCCTCCATTTCGACTTCCAAACAACCCTTGGCGACCTCCCGACAACTCTCAAATACCGCGACACGGCAGGAGCGCTAAAACCGCTACGTTGGCAGGGAACCCATGAAGATTTACCAATGAAAGAGTGGTGCCCCGGCTAGGACTCGAACCTAGGACCAATTGATTAAGAGTCAACTGCTCTACCAACTGAGCTACCGAGGCAACCGAAAAAACATTTTCAGGAACTTATGAAGTTTTTTCAATACTTCACGTCAAGAGCCGGGTGTTTTACGGCAGAATGTTGCAGGGAAGCAAGAGAATTCAGTCAAATTACGCGCAGGTATTTTTATCCCGGTCAATTGAAGAAAGCCGCAAGCTGCGGCGCGTATCAAATAGCCCTGCCACAATGGGTTGGAAAAGCAGCGCCCTCGCCATCCAGTTCACATTTCGTGGTCAGGCTTGGCGTTTTTTGTCCTTCTTCACGCCATAATGGAACCCTTGGTCATCTTGATAGCCAAGCGGTGCCATTCTTTCAACCATCGCGCGCAACCGGGCCATGATCGAAACCTTGAGGTGATGTCTGTTCTCCTTCTTGCGCCCGATCTCTCCGGCCAAGTTCCAATGAATCAACGAGGTTTTCATGCGACATTCTTTCGTTGGCTTCAAAACCACTATCCGGTGCTAAACAAGTTTTGTCAAATCAGTGCAGCCGAAATTCGGAAATCACCGGACGCAAATCCGCCACAGGCAGCCTCCAATTGCAAAAAGGCTGGACAGCCTGCCCTCGCCCATGCGACAATGGCCCCGCTTGAAAGGAGCAAGACAGAGGACACCCTATGGTGCCCGAGAGAGCCGGCCAATTCCAGCCGGAGATGGCCTTTGTTATCCAACCGCATTCGTCGGAACAATGCTGCTCGATGGCGCAACTCCCCCCGTGCCCCTGCCCGCATTTTGCGGACATTCAACCTCAGCCACTTGCGTTGGCCCCGTCGCTTGGCGTCGCTTAATGTCGCTTGGCCCATCCCACCCTCAACTCTCAACCATTTTCAACCCTCAACCAATTCCGCGCGGAGTTTCTCGCCAAATCAGACCAAATTCCACCAAATTCCCCGCGCACCTTTGCCAACTCAAGCCCGGCTCAGATCAGCTTCTCCCATGCGCACCACCTCCCATTCATCTCGTTCGTCCCATCTTCCCCACCTGCCGCCCATATATCAGAGTTGCCCATCGTTCGATATTCGTATATTTTTAGTTGACGGTGTTTCATGGGAAGCTCCTGAACAACGAATCACACAATGTCAAAAGCCAGAGCAACTACAAATATGGTCACTGACCCGGATGAAAACCCGCCCGCCACGGACGACTCGTTGGCGACCGAATCGCTTACGCCTGAGCAGCTCGATGATTTGAAAACCCGCGCCGCGAAAGCCGACGAGAACTGGCAGCGCCTCTTGCGCACCACCGCCGACCTGGAAAATTACAAGAAGCGCGCCCAGCGCGAGCGCGAGGACGCCGTGAAGTTCGCCAACGAATCGCTGATGAAGAAACTCATCCCCGCGCTGGATAATTTCGAGATGGCTCTCGCCGCCGCCAATCAAAACCAGGCCGCCAACACCCAATCTCTCCAGACCGGCGTGTCCATGATCCTCCAACAGCTCAGGAGTGCGCTGACGGAATCAGGCTTGGAGGAAGTGGACGCGACCGGCAAAACTTTTGACCCGAACTGGCACGAAGCGGTTGCCCAGCAGGAATCGGACGAAGTCCCGGAAGGCCAGGTCCTCCAGCAAATGCGCAAAGGTTATAAATTGCGTGACCGGCTCATCCGGCCAGCCAGCGTGATCGTGGCCAAGAAAGCTTCGGCTTAAACCCATGGCGAAACGAGATTATTACGAGATTCTCGGTGTCGAACGCACCGTCGAGGTCGAAGAACTTAAAAAAGCCTACCGCAAGCTGGCCGTCAAATACCATCCGGACAAAAATCCCGGCGACAAGGCGGCCGAGGAAAAGTTCAAGGAACTCGGCGAGGCTTACGAGGCGCTGAGCGACCCGCAAAAGCGCGCCGCTTACGACCAATACGGCCACGCCGCCTTTGACCCGCGCATGCGCGGCGGCGGACGCGCCGGCGGATTCCATGATCCCACGGACATCTTCCGCGAAGTTTTCAGCGGCAGCATGTTTGAGGACCTTTTCGGCGGCGGGCGCTCCGACCCCACGCAGCCACAGCGCGGCGCGGATTTGCGTTACGACATGGAAATCACCTTCGAGGAAGCCGCCCACGGCTGCGAGAAGGAGATCAGCGTCAGCAAACAGGACAAGTGCGAAACTTGCCATGGCTCCGGCGCGGAAGCCGGCTCCCGCAGCAAAGTTTGCCCCACCTGCAATGGACGCGGCCAGGTCATCAGTTCGCGCGGCATTTTCAGCATCGCCCAGACCTGCCCCCGTTGCGAAGGCGCGGGCAAGGTCATCGAGAAGCCGTGCAAAACCTGCCACGGTGCCGGCCGGCACGAACGCACTTCCAAGATCAAGCTCCGCATCCCGGCGGGCGTGGATACCGGTTCCCGCCTCCGTTCCTCCGGCAACGGCGAAGCCGGCGTGCGCGGCGGACCGACCGGCGACCTTTATGTGGTGCTCCATGTAAAACCGCATGAGATTTTTCAGCGTGATGGGGACGATTTGATTTGCGAAGTCCCGATCAGTTTCGTGCAGGCCGCTCTCGGCGCGGAGATTGAAGTGCCGACCCTCAGCGGCAACACCCAGATCAAAATGCCCGCCGGCACTCAGCCCGGCACCACCTTCCGCCTCAAAGGCAAAGGGATCAAAAACATCCAGGGCTTCGGCACCGGCGATTTGCACGTGCGCGTGAATGTCGAAGTGCCCACCCATTTGAACCACGCGCAAAAAGCCAAGCTCCAGGAATTCGCCGGGCTTTGCGACGAAACCGTCAACCCCATCAGCCAAAGCTTTTTCGAAAAAGCCAAAAACCTGTTCAGCAGTTGAACGGGGAATTTATCGAAGCCAAATAAGCAACGCACAAAAGCTTAAGCGTGGCCATTTGATCCTAAACGGGGATTGCAACAGTGACATTGAAATTTACCAAACGCGACCGCCACGTTCCCCCTCTCCTCGGGGGACCACGAAACGCGAAGCGTTCGTCTCCTCTGGGGAAACTGACTCGTGGTGGGCTTGGGAAGCCACTGGGCCGGGGTGAGGGCGGGCACACAACTAACTCTAGTGTGTGTTAACTATCGGGATTCGACATCAATAAATGCACCGCTTCTACCTGCCACCCGCCCAATGCAAGGACAAAACCCTCATCCTCACCGAGGGCGAAGCACACCATGCGCTGCACGTCCTGCGCGTGCGACACGGCGAACGCCTCATGGTGCTGGACGGTGCCGGGCAAGAACTGCTTTGCGAAGCCCACAAGCCGGAGGGCGGCCAGTTAAAACTAACCGTCGTCCAGCGCAATATCGTTCCTCCCCTGCCCTATCAAATTACGCTTCTTCAGGCTATCCCCAAAGGCAAGATCATCGAGAGCATCGTTCAGAAAGCCACCGAGCTTGGCGTGCATCGCATCGTCCCCCTGCTCTCCGACCGCGTGGCCACGCAATTGGATGACGAAAGCGCCGCCTCGAAAGCCGAAAAATGGCAGCTCACCGCCATCGAGGCCATCAAGCAATGCGGCTCCGCCTGGCTGCCGCAGGTTGAAGCCCCCGTCACGCCCAAGGCATACCTCGCGCGCGGCGAAAAATTCGAACTCCCCTTGATCGCTTCCCTGCAAAGCGATTGCCGCCATCCGCGCGACTATTTCAAAACCTTTTACCAGGAAAAACAACGCCTGCCCAAGACCGTCTGCGTCTGGGTCGGCCCCGAAGGCGACTTCACCCCGGCCGAAATGAGCGCCGTCAAGTCCGCGGGTGTCCTGCCCATCACCCTCGGCCGCCTTGTCCTCCGCAGCGAAACCGCCGCCATCTATTCCCTCTCCGTCCTCAACTACGAGCTGCAATCCAAGTACGAGTAAAGTCCGCACCATGATGTTTGAAAAGTCAATTCTCATGGACATTGTCTATGGTTACGAGCCGATGACGAGGCAACTGGCTGAAAAAATCAAAAATTTGCGATGCGATCAGAAATTGCCTTATGAACACATCCCGTATCATTTAAATGAAGGATTCGGAGGTGATTTTTCTTTGGGCAAAGATTTATGCCTGAAGGCACAGCAATCTTTGAAGGATACAAACGAATCATGGGGATAATCAGCAGGACAAACTGGGACACCACTCCATTACTCCACACCCGCATCCCTTCCCTGCACCAACACCTGAAACAATTGCCCCAAATGTTCCGGATGCGTCAGCGTCTGAAATTGCCGCACGCGCGACGGAGTCCACTCCTTCACCGTCGGCTTGTCGCAACAATTTTTTTCAATGATGCCGGTCAAAAATTGCCGCTGACTCAGCAAACCCTCCGTCTTCAACCCCTCCGCCTCCCCCGCCGCCTGAATCGCGCTGAAATTCACCTGCGCCGTGAGATCCTGCTCACCGGGCCTGGCCAGCAAATCGCCGCTTTGATGATGCCGGTGATAAGCGCGCAACGTCCCTTCCTTCCGTCCCGGCGTGAAAAATTGTTCCGCCCTCAACCCATAATCAATTGTCATCAATTTCCCCGCCTTCAATGCCTGCGCCGCCCGCCGCCACCAATCCGCCGCCGCCGGGCAAACCTCCGTCGTGAACCCATCCGGCAGCACCGCCAGCAATTCTTGAATTGCGGATTGCGGATTGCGGAGTGCGGAGTGGGGGAATTCGAGATCGGCCATCTTTGGCATCCTTATCCACGCAAAATCATTTCCATTACAAGTCACACCCCATTCAAACCAAGCCTTCTTCACCGCATCCCAGCCCAAACGATGCGCAGGCATCGCATCTAAAAGTTCATTCGAAAAAATCAGGCCGTTCACTCCCGACACCGGTACTTGCTCCCACGATTCAAACCACCTCACCTTCCCCGCGAACTCCCTGAGCATCTCCTCCTGCATCTTCCTCCGACTCACCGAAGGCTCAATCATCCAATACTCCATCACTCCAAACAAATCCCTCCTTTCCGCCCGCAACCACCTCAGCACATCCCCCGCCAACCGCCCGTCATGCGCCCCCGCCTCCACAATCTGCAAACCGCCACGCGCCCCATAATCCGCAATCCGCAATCCGCAATCCGCAATCCAATCGGCAATCCAGTTCCCCAGCAATTCCCCAAAAAGTTCCCCCACGCTCACGCTCGTGTAAAAATCCCCTTTCCGTCCCGGCGATACATCCGGCTGCTCGTAGTATCCAAAATTGGGACAGTACAGCGCCAGTTCCATGAACCGTGCGAAAGAAATCGCACCCTCGCGGACCGTCTCTGCCATTATAATATCGCGTAAATCACTCATGCCAGGCCGCTCGTCCCCGCTTTGGGCACGATTACTGCTAAACTATCACCGGATTTATGGCCAAAATAGACGCTTTCTTCAATTTAATGTTCGAGCAAAAAGCCTCGGACCTCCATCTTTCCTCCGGCAACCCCCCCATGCTCCGCATCAACGGCGAGTTGCACCGCGTAGATTTCCCCCCGCTCGAGAGCGACAACCTCAAGCTGATGCTCTACGAGATCGCCCCCGAATTTAAGATCAAGCTCTTTGAAGAAACCGGCGACGTGGATTTCGGCTACGAAATACCGAACATCTCCCGCTTCCGCGCCAACTTCTTCAACCAGAAAAACGGCATCTCCGCCGTCTTCCGCCAGATCCCCAGCCGCGTGCTGTCGTTCGAGGATTTCGAAAAATTTGACGCCCCGCTTCCCGCCGTCCTCAAGAAACTTTCCATGCTCCACAAGGGCCTCGTCGTCGTCACCGGCCCCACCGGTTCCGGCAAATCCACCACCCTTGCCGCCATGGT